>NZ_JANGFQ010000090.1:0-6300 GCF_024707025.1 Candidatus Culexarchaeum yellowstonense | reverse complement strand
TCCTTTAAAATAAATCCTGCACCCACAACTTTAGCGTTAACGAAAATCCTACCATCAATAATACTTGCAGTGGCAAGTATTGGGGTATGTCTCATCATATTGATGAAGAACATTGGGTCTTGGGTGAACCCTTTACTCAATTGATCCCTCAAAACCTTAACTCTACCAAAATAAGCCCAATCAATAAAAACCTTTGGGAGCATCATAGCATGTCATAAGGAATTGTTATGGGTTAACTTAATAAAGTTTTCAATAGACATGATGAATTCATATTAATAATATAATTCTATAGCTTTTCAGCATACTTTTCTCTCAATAATGATTGTTTGATTTAATTGTTTGGGGTCTGGTTGTGTTTAAATTCACCTTATTATTCTAATATAATGTTTATTATATTCATCATCTTCTTTAGGCTTCTCCCCCTAGCTTCATTCAGTATTCTCCTTCCAAATTCTGTTATCTTGTAATATTTTTCCGCTTGTTGTGTTGTGAAGCTTTCTATAAGCTTTCTCTCTTCAAGTTCTGTGAGTATGTCGTGTATTGTGCTTAGGCTTGGCTTCCTCTCAGTTATTTGTTGTATTGCTTTTATTATTTGGTAGCATGTCATCATTGATTTCTGTAGTAGTGCAAGTATTAGTAGTCTTATGGCTCCCCTCATCAACATCCATTCAAGCTCCATTAATTCTATTCCACTCATCCCTCTTCACTCACTATTTTGAATTTAACTGTTATTTATCTTTTGCCAGTATTCTGTTTTTATGAAGCATCCTGGGTCTGGCCCTTGTATGTTGTTGAAGTATGCATATGCCCTCGCCCTACATCCACCACAAATATATCTGTACTCGCATTCACTGCACCCCTCCAGTTCATCTCTATTTCTAAGCTTCCATAGTATTGGTGAATCCCTCCATACATCTATAAGTCTATTCACCCTTATGTTTCCAATTTTTATTGGCATGAATACGCATGGTATTATGTCGCCATTCGGCTCTAAGCCGCAGTATAATCTTCCAGCACCGCATCCACCAATGAATTCTGCCAGTGCCTTAGCCTTCCCCTTTAATAGTTCCATTGCCGATTTGTTTGTGAAGTGTGTGGCTATTATTGGTCCCCCCTCGAAGTTTACTGATACCACTGAGTATTGTGGTGCTGTACTGTATGTTTGTATTCTACAGTTTGGAGTTATGAGTTTCCCATAAAGTCCCTCTAGAATCCTCTTCCTCTCCTCCGGTTCTAAATCCATTTTCACAATATCTCTCCCCCTACCTACTGGTATGAAGTTGAAGGCTATGAACCTCTTAACACCAATACCTTCAAGCATATCCACAAGTTTTGGCACTTCATTCATGTTTTGCTTCGTTATTGTTGTTGCTACTCCCACATCTAAACCCACATCTATACAATTCTTTATCCCCTCAATGCTCTTCTTGAATGCCCCCTTTACACCTCTGAAATTGTCATGTGTTTCCTCCAATCCATCCAATGATACTTCAACGTACTGAACCCCTGAATCCTTAAGTTTCATTGCGGTTTCACGATCTATTAGTGTTCCATTGGTGGCTATGGATATGTAGAATTCCCTCTTGTATGCATGGTTTGCCACTTCGTAGAAGTCTTTCCTCATTAGTGGTTCACCTCCGGAGAATGCTATTGCCACAACACCTGCCTCTGCAAATTCATCCACAACCCTCTTCGCCTCAATGGTGTTGAGTTCATCTTCATCTTGTTTTGGTCCCGCATTTTCATAGCAGTGTTTACATTTCAAGTTGCATAGTCTCGTATAATTCCATACCACTAGGAATGGTGCTATGGTTGTTTGAGGTCTCATAACTCCATATTCAGCTATTCCTCCAAGTATGTTTGCTATGGCCCTCCTAATCAATGGGCTCTTCAGTGAACTCCTTAACTCCCCCTCTGATTTCCCAAAGCTTTTAGCTCCAATATTCAGTATCCTTTCCAGTAAAATGTATTTGAATTTTTCACTTGCACTTAAGTTTACATCTAACCCTGCATACTTCTCCAGCATTTTGTTGAAGGATTGTGGGCTACCACTATATATGTATCTCATTAACCCCCTCGACAATGGGTTTCCAAGCCAAATCCTAACAGTATTAACTACTGCATCTACCTCGCTCAACTCTCATCCATATACTGTTGATATATACTTACATATATTCGTTTTTCGTATGATAACTTTTCAATCCAAATCTTTATAGAATCTGTACTCCACGTCAGATACCCTAAACCCCTCTTCAATCATTGTTTGTATGAATAGCTTTTTCGTCGAATCCACTGGGATGATAACTTCCCTAACATCGTTTTCCATGGCATAAATCTTTAACCCTTCAATTATATTCCTTAATGCTTGTTGTGGGTTGCTGTGTGATACTGATAGGTAATCTATGTATAATGTTTCTTCAGGTTCAAATTCAACTACACCACAGAATCTTTCTTCCACATATATTCCGTAGGCTACTTCACCCCTATAATACTTGTATATCTCCCTATCAGCTCTCTCGGTAACTGTACTCCACCATGTTGATGTTAAACCATCAATCTTCCTTAAATCATCCCCTGTCAATTTGATTAGCTTCACATTGCCATTAGTTGAAGTTTTTCCTCTCGGTTCCCATTTCATAATCATTGTGACTCCATCTATGCTGTATCCATTTCTAATGTAGAATGCTAGAGCTTTCAAGTTGTTGTGTTTTACGTTTAATCTAACTTTAATTATTCCTCTCCTCTTAAGTATCCTTTCAGCTTCATTTAGTAGTTTTCCACCAATTCCAGCTCCTCTATACTCCTCTTTGACTGCTATTGCTTCAATGTACCCTTTCCCCCCACCATAGTATAGGTGTAGGAATCCCACTACTTTATCATTTAAGCATGCTACGAGTAGTATGTTCTGTTTGCCATTTGCCATTACTATGCTCTTATACCATTCTTCATCAGCTTCTTCCAAAACATCTTTGTTTTCAAGGTATACATCCATTATTCCATTTAAGTCTTCAAGTCTAGCTTCACGTATAATTAAGTTTTGTAGTCAAACTTTTTCGTTGACTTGCAATATCCCACCAATCCAATATGTTTCCTTAATTTGGGAATGACGTTGTTGTTATATAAATCTTCCTATTTTAGTATTTCTATTAATCTTTTGGTTATTCTGGCTGTTAACCCCCATATTATGTAGCTTCCATACCTATATCCTTCAACCCTCCTCCCATCAATTTCCACTTCACTTAGACATAGCCTTTTAATTGGGATCCACATGTAATCTGTAACTTCATTTGAGAGTTTTACTTCTGGTTTGAATTTTAATTTTGCTATGACTGGATATACTTTTAGTTTTGGTTCATTGGCTGGTTGGAATACTCCTAGAATTCCAATGACATCTTCTCTCTTCACTTCTATGCCTACCTCTTCCCATGCTTCTCTTATGGCTGTTTCTATTATGTCTACATCTTGCATCTTCGTTCTCCCCCCTGGGAATGCTATTTGTCCAGACCATGGGTCCATGGGATTTACAGCTCTCCTAATATATAGTGCTTCGAGCTCTCCATCTTCACATAGTATTATCATTACTGCAGCTCTATCTTCATCTGCTTTTAAATCCATGTTTCCCCATTCAATTTTAATACTAGATTTTTCCACGTTTAAACCACTTTCAATTATAGTTATATTGTGTTTTCATCGTATTATAAGTTTATTTCCATTGAAATTGTTTAAATAGCCTTTCCACCATAGATTTCTATGTGAAGATTGCTCTTTGTAGTGATTACTTTTATCCTAAGATTGGTGGTATAACTGTTCATGTTGAGAATTTGGCTAAGGCTTTGGAGTTTAGGGGTCATGATGTATTCATTGTCACTAAGAAGGCTGATTTTGATGATAATATTCATGGTTTAAGGGTTGTTAGGGTTAAATCCCTATTTAGAACTTCTCAAACCATCGACATCCCATATACTGATGAGCTTATGGATGTTTTTAGGAGGGAGAAGCCTGACATTATACATGCACATCACGCCTTCTCACCCATATCCCTATTCTCATTGGCTATTGGTAGGAGGCTTGGAATCAAGACTGTTTTAACGAATCACTCCATACAATTCCTATATGATGTGGCATACTTGTGGAAGCCATTCTCCTACTTAGCTTTCCCCATAACGCAATACATAAATTATGCTGATAGAATCCTAGCTGTAAGTTGTGCTGCTGCGAAATTCATTTCACACTTCACAGATAAAGATGTAATGGTGATTCCCAATGGTGTTAATGTTGAAGAGTTCACGCCGTCAAGGAAGGATTTTGATGGTAGAAGCATACTTTTCGTTGGTAGGCTTGTATATAGGAAGGGGGTTCATAGACTCCTAAATGTCATGAGATATATTGTTAGGGAAGTTGAGGATGCACATTTATACATGATTGGATCTGGATACCTAAGTTCAACAATTAAATTCATGGTTAAATCCCTAAACCTCCAAGGAAACATAACCCTAATTGGTAGTGTGGGGAGGGAGGATTTAATCGAATATTATAAGAGATCCCACGTATTCGTCTTACCCTCAGTATATGGAGAATCCTTTGGCATAGTTATCTTGGAGGCTATGGCTTCAAAAACTCCAGTTGTAGCTGTAGCTCAAGGTGGAATTAAAGAGTTGCTGGAAAATGGTGAAACAGGACTCCTAGCTGAAGGTGAAGGGTTAACTAAGAAGCTCGCCGAAAACATATGCACACTACTAAAGGATAAAAGATTATCTGAGAAGATTTCATCAAATGCTTATAGGGAAGTTCAAAAATACGATTGGAAAATTATAGCCAGGATGATTGAAGAAGTTTATGAAGATATTTTATCCTCATAGATTTTCCAAACAATTATTAAACTCTTTAATCACAAATTAATTTGATGTTTAAGGTTGCCATTAGGGATCCTAGGAAATGTATGGATTGTGGTACATGTGATCTTATAGTGGCATGCCCAGTTAATAGGGTTGGTGATACTAGGAATTGTGTTGGTTGTGGTGCATGTTACTTGGCATGTCCATATGAAGCCATATACATGGTTGATGCTGATAGGGTTAAACATGTGTCCATAGTGGTTAATGGTGAGAAGTTTAGTGTCCCAGATAAGATTACAGTTCTTAATGCTCTGGAATTCATCGGCTTTAAAGTTTCAAGTTTCCCCGGTGAAGGTGATATTTATGCTCCATGCCGTGTTGGTGGATGTTGGAGTTGTGCTGTAATTATTGATGGCTCTCTAAAACCTAGCTGTATAACTCCAGTTAGGGATGGTATGATTATTGAAACAAATCTACCAGAAAATTATGTTCCAAAGAGGCTTATTCACGGTTGGATGGGTCACCCTGTGGGTGGTGTTGGTACTCCATGGTGGATTAAGGGGAGAGGGTATGTTGAAGCTGCAGTTTTCGCTTGCGGTTGCAATCTAAGATGCCCACAATGCCAAAATTGGACTACAACATACTGTGGCTCCGAAATCCCATATACTCCTAGGGAAGCTGCATTGATAATGACAGATACTAGGAGGATTTACAATGTGGATAGAATGGCAATTTCAGGTGGTGAATGTACACTGAATAGACATTGGTTAGTTCAATATATTACTGAACTTAAAAAGCTTAATCCAGATGATAAAGCCAGATTTCACGTGGACACAAACGCCACAATACTAACAAAGGATTACATTGACGATCTAGTTGAAGCTGGAATGACAGATATAGGTCCAGATTTAAAGGGGATTAAAGTTGAAACATTCATGCATATAACTGGAATAAGTGATAGAAGCTTAGCTGAAAAGTACCTTAAAACCTCTTGGAATGCCTTCAAATACATAGTTGACAATTATCTTGGGAAAGTATTCATAGGAGTTGGAATACCATACAATAAAGAACTAATATCGCTTGAAGAAATAGCAGAGATCGGTGAAGAAATATACAAAATATGCCCAGAAGTTCAAGTATGCGTACTCGATTATAGACCTGAATTTAGGAGGAGGAATATATCTAGGCCAAAATTCCATGAAATGGTTAAGGTTTGGGAAATTCTAAAGTCAACTGGATTGAAAACAGTGATATGTCAAACTGAGCGTGGACATATAGGCCCATATGAAGCTAAACCACGATTCTAAATCCCATTAAATGGAAATATTTATATACTCCTATAACAATTGTTATATTGGTGGTTGACTCGTGTCAACTTTAAATGAGAAGAAGGAGGTCATTAAAGCAGTTTTGAGGGAGTTGCATAGTGGTGTTAGTTTAGAGGTTTTAAAGGAGAGGTTTAAGG
>NZ_JANGFQ010000089.1:0-6446 GCF_024707025.1 Candidatus Culexarchaeum yellowstonense | reverse complement strand
CAAATCCATATCTTGAGCATGGTGGGGGTGTTGCGAGGGCTATTGTTCGTAGAGGTGGAGATATAATTCAGGAGGAGAGTCGTAGGTATGTGAGGGAGCATGGCCCCATACCTGTTGGTGGCGTTGCAGTTACATGTGCAGGTTCCCTTAAGGCAAAGTATGTTATTCATGCTGTTGGCCCAAAATGGAATGTGGATCCACCATCTAAGCTTGATGAAGCAGTAACCAATGCCCTTAGAAAGGCTGATGAACTTAATTTGAAGAGTATAGCTTTCCCAGCCATTAGCACTGGCATTTATGGATATCCATATGATTTAGCGGCTAAGGTTATGGCTGAAGTTTTCCGTAGAGAAATTCCACACTTGAAGTCTTTGAGGAAGATTATTGTATGCTTATATGGATCTGAAGCCTACAACATTTTTAAAGAAGCATTTAATAAAGCTTTTAATGTTTAGCTTCACCTTAATAATTGGATTCTATGATTAGTTTTAATCCATTTAGCAACATCCCAGGAGTTCCAACTTCCCAGCAGCTTATTGATATGGCTTTTGGTAGAGCTTCTAAGATATCCATTGAGCTTCCAAGTAAGAGGGATCCACTATTAATGGCTAAGCTTAGGGAGATTAGACGTATAAGGACTGTTGCATCGATAATTTCGGATAGATTGAAATCCATTGTTAATGGTATGCCTAACCTAGATTCAATACATCCATTCTATAGGGATTTATTCTGTGTAATGTTTGATAGGGATTCATATGTTAAATCTTTGAGGAATGTTTCATGGGCTTCATCCATGATATTAAAATTATCAAAAAAGTATGTACGTGAAATTAGGGGGGCAATGGATCCCCGTGAAGCTGCTAAACTTCGTAGAGCATTTTATGGTAGAGTTTCATCCATAATTGATGATATTGATGAAGATCTCAAATTCCTCAGCAACTTAGTGAAGCTTAGGAGGCTTCCATCAATAGACTTCAACATACCCATAATAGTGGTTTGCGGTGCACCAAACGTTGGGAAATCTTCTTTCGTTAAATGTGTATCCACAGCTGAACCTGAAATTGCTGAATACCCATTCACAACCAAGAATGTTAGTGTAGGTCACATTATGGGTTCACATGGTGTTAGAGCTCAAATTGTTGATACCCCAGGATTACTGGATAGACCTCTAAATGAGAGGAATAAGATTGAATTGCAAGCTATAGCTGCTTTAAAGAATCTTAGGGGTGGAGTGGTATTCCTAATAGATCCCACTGAGACTTGTGGATACCCCCTAGAATACCAATTGAACGTTTTCAAGAGTGTTAAAGAATTCTTCGCTGACAGGATACTTGTGATTGGGTTGACGAAAATGGATTTAGCTTCAAAAGATCAGATCGACAAAGCCACTAAATTAATCAATTATGATAAGGTTTACGTTTGCAACTCCCTCAACTGCATTGGGACTATGGAGATTGTTGAATATATCTTGAGGAGTATGGGAGCTTAAAGTTAAATCTTAAATTGATATATGGGAATATTCTTTTGAAGAATTACACATTTAATTGTGAATTGCTAGTGGGTGGATGGTATGATTGAAGTTGATGGTAGCATGCTTGAAGGTGGTGGGCAGATACTTAGAATGTCTGTGGCTTTATCAGCTGTTTTAGGGGTTCCAGTTAGGGTTTTCAATATAAGGGCTAAGAGGAGTGATCCAGGTTTAAAAGCTCAACATATAACTGCAATTAAGGCTGTGGCAAGCTTGGTGAATGCTGAAGTTGAGGGTTTGAAGCTTGGATCTATGGAGATAAAGTTTAATCCTAAAAGTATTGGTGGTGGAAGCTATAGATTCGATATTGGAACTGCAGGTTCAACTACCCTTGTACTTCAAAGCCTACTACCAGCAGCAATGTTCGCTAAATCAAGGGTTAATGTGGAGATTATTGGTGGAACTGATAATCCACTTGCACCACCAGTAGACTACATAATAAACGTATTGAAACCAATACTATCCAAATCTGGATACAACTTCAACATCCAAGTTTTGAGGAGAGGCTTCTACCCTAGGGGTGGAGGTATTGTTAGAGCTTACATGGAGCCAGTAACAAGTTTAAAACCAATAAGACTTGAAGATCAAGGTTCAATAAAATTGATTAAGGGGATATCATATAGCTCTAGACTCCCAGAACACATTGCAAATAGAATGGCAAACTCCGCATCGAAAATCCTAAAATCCCATGGATTCGATGTCGATATAGAATTGGAGATCCTACAATCAAACCACCCGAAATGTGCTTTAAGCCCTGGATGTGGAATAGTTTTATGGGCTGAAACATCCACTGGATGCATTATTGGCTCAGACAGTTTAGGTGAAATAGGGAAGCCAGCTGAAAAGGTTGGGGAGGAAGCTGCAATGAAACTTCTAGATGAAATTAGGGGTGGAGGGACTGTGGATTCCCATGCAGCAGATCAATTGATAGTATACATGATGCTCGCCAAGGGGGAATCCATCATAAAAACCAGTAATCTAAGCATGCACACCCTAACATGCATAGAGTTGAGCAAGAAATTCCTACCAGAAGTCTCCTTCGAAGTGATAGAAGGGAAACCAGTAACAATAAGGTGTAGGAGTGCTGGGTTCCAGAGAATATAACTTTTCAAACCTCAATTTCAGTTAAAATTATAAATAATGTAAATTTTATTATGGTGTTTTAGTGTGCGTTAGACTTTTAATGTAACTTCTTCACCTGGCTTTAGAACTATTAATTCAACCTTCACTTTCATTTCATCCAAGTATTTCTTGAATTCCTCTGGGGTTCCAGCTATTATTGGGAATGTTTTGTAGTGCATTGGTATAACGTATTTTGGGTTTATCATTTGAGTTGCACATGCTGCTTCTATGGGTCCCATGGTGAAGTGTCCCCCTATGGGTAGCAATGCCACTACTGGTTTGTATAATTCCCCTATCAATTTCATGTCGTATGTTAATCCTGTGTCTCCAGCATGGTAAACGTACTTCCCCTCCTTACCGAATACTGCTCCAGTGGGACTTCCCCTTTCACTTGAATGCTCTGCCACGGTTAATATTACCTTATATCCATCTCCGAGGTTTATGGGTCCACCTATGTTTGCTCCAATAACCCTCTCCTCAGCTCCTATCTCTTTAGCTATGCTGGATGCTATCTCATATATTGCTATCAACTTAGATTTACTATGCTTCTTCATTATCTCAATGGTTTCCCCAATGTGGTCGCCATGATCATGTGTAACTATTATGTAGTCTGGAGCTTCCTCTGGTATCTCTTTACTTGGGTTTAGTGGATTCTTAATCCATGGATCCACATAGAATATCTTTCCATCTATATTTACTGAGAATGCTGCATGCCCAAACCATTTAATTCTAATCATAAGGTATTCACCCAAAATGAATTTTGCTCTTCTCAATTTAAAAACATTAATTATTTATGGAGCTTCTTAGCCAGCTCTGCAGTTCTCTTCCCAAGTTCACGGCATTCTTCAAGTTCTTCTTCATTTGGTGTTCCCACGGCTGTAGCTCCGTAATGTTTGTCATCTGATCTCCCTTGAATTATCATTCCATGTATTAGCATGGCTTGAATTATTGATAGTAGTGTTGTTTCAGCTCCTGTTCCAATTCCTCCTGAGCTTGTGAAGGCTGCGCCAACCTTCCCCTCAAGTTTCCCATGAATTTCAATTGTTCTATCTATTAGGTCTTTTATTTTTGCTGACATTTGACCGTAGTATGTTGGTGAGCCGATTATTATTCCATGGGCGTTTAATAGGTCTTCCAGTTTTACTTCGTCAACCCTCTTTACAGTTACTTCCACCCCCTCCACTTGTTTTGCCCCCTCGGCTACTGCATATGCCATTCGCTCTGTATTGCCAGTTTTTGAATCATATATTATTAGGATTTTCACCATTCCAATTCACCTTATAGTAGAATTATGTTATGGTAAGGTATATGAGCATTTTGTGTGGATAATATTTAATCGTGTTTGGTGTTTGTTATGCCTGTTAAGTTTCATGGTGTAATTACTCCCATGATAACACCGTTTAAGGAGGATTTATCCATTGATGTGGAGGTTGTGAGGTGGCTTGTTAGGTATCAGGTGGAGGGTGGTGTTCATGGTATATTCCCAAATAGCACTACTGGTGAGTTTGTCCATTTGAGTAGGGATGAAAGTGTGCTTTTGGTTAAAATTGTTTTGGAGGAGGCTCATGGCTTGGTTAAGGTTATACCTGGAATAAGCTCCAATTCCACTGCCCATAGTTTGGAGTTGGGTAAAGTTTTTAAGGATTTTGGTGTGGATGGCGTTATAGTTACTCCACCATTCTTCTTTAAACCCACATATGAAGGTTTGAAGAAGCATTTCTCCACAATTGCTGAGAAGCTTGATATCCCCGTCATAGTTTACAATATTCCATCAACCACTGGAATTAATATTCCAATTCAAATGTATCTGGAGCTTGCCTCGGAATATAGTAATATTGTTGGGGCAAAGGTAACTTTTGATAGTTTCACATACCTCAGAAATCTCATAATTGATTTGAAGAGTGTTAGGAGTGACTTCTCGATATTCACTGGTTTAGATGATATGTTCCTACCCGCATTGATGATGGGTGGTGATGGTGGTATAATGGCATTGGCTAATGCAACCCCAAAACTCCATAGGGAGATTTATGATGGTTGGAGGGAGGGTGACTTCCAAAAGGCTTACAATGCATGGAAAACTCTACTTAGAATAGTTAAGGTTTATGATTACACATCATCATTCCCATCTGCAGTTAAGATTTTAATGAAGCTTATGGGTTCACCAGTTAAACCCTATGTTAGGCCACCGTTAACCATGGAGAAGGGTGAAGTTGAAGATAAAATTAGGAAGATGATTATGGATTTACATTTAACCAGATTCATAGCCCTAGAATGAATCCCTAATCAATCATTACCACATAATTCATTAATTCATAACCATTTTTCGGCGTGTTTTCTGTGGGTATGGATAGTATGAATGGTCTACCACCATAAATCCTCGTGGTGCTCACAGTTACTACTCTACCATCATGCTCCACATATGGTCCATCCAAAGCTTTCCTCGGCTCATGACTTCTAACTATGTAATTCACATTTAAAGCTCTACAAACACTTTCACTCACATCCACCCCAAACAGTATTCCAGCCCCCCTAAAGTTTGGATGCTCCCCAAACCCTCCCCATGGATCACTCCACAAAACATCCTCCTCAACTTCAGGTGCTGGGTCCTCAAGATCTTTTAGGCTTCTTATTTTAGATGATATTCCACCATGAACGAATAGTATCCCATCATATAATGCAGCTATTGGCAGTCTACCTATAAACCTCTTTAAGAATGAATTGTAGTAGTTACTCCACCCTCCCCTCTTAACATCCGCTTCATATATTAGTGTGCATGGTTGGAAGTATGGTTCACCATCCCTATAATCTTCATGATTCCCCTTCAAAGCCACAACCCTATCACCATAATTCTCCATTAAATCATTAACACCCTCAATGACTTCAACACCCATATCCCCCCTATCAGCATAATCCCCCAAGAATACAATTACATCCCTATCTGGATTGAATAGCTTCACAACCCCCCTAAATGCCTCATAATCTCCATGTATATCCCCAACAACAATTATCCTACTAGCACCCCTACAATCCATGATTTTAAGTTTCCCAGCCAAATCATTCACCCCATCAGCATACCTTCACACCCAACTAATTGTTGGTGGTGGAGGTTGACTTTCCCTTGCCTTCATGGAGTAGTATAGGAATGTCAATATGGTGACAATGTATGGTTGTACTATTAATGTGAGTATGAAGCCTATCCACCATGGTATTGAGCTGGTTACAAATATTATTACGAAAATTATTAACAATATTGCAAATGTTGTAATCCACCTTCCATGGACGAGTTGTTTACTCCTTTTAAGGGCTTCTATTGGACCCCTCCCCTCAAGCACAACTACATGCATGGTTAATATGAACACTATTCCAAATATTATTCCAGGAATTATTAGGAGTATGAATCCCACTATTAATATGATTGCAAGTATTATTGATGATAATATTATGTCTCCAAGTCTACTTACAGTGTAATTTAGTGAGGATTTCAATGTTGGATTCACCCCCTCAATTACATCCCCAGTATATTTAATTGTAACTCCAGCAATTATTAGGCCGATGATGGCAATTATCAGCCACCATAACATTGAAGTTACAATTTCATATATCCCAATATGCAGTTTCATTATGGCATAAGTCCTTTGATGTTGTAATGATATTGGGATGTGTTCGCCTATCAATGTTAATAATCCAAGTATTATGTATGGTGGAATAATATTCTTTGCATGTTTAGTGTATAGGTCCCAAGCTAAACTAAATATCTCCTCTAATCCAAGTTCTCTTGTTGGTTTTATGGATGACA
>NZ_JANGFQ010000088.1:0-6459 GCF_024707025.1 Candidatus Culexarchaeum yellowstonense | reverse complement strand
TAATTTCATATATCCCAATATGCAGTTTCATTATGGCATAAGTCCTTTGATGTTGTAATGATATTGGGATGTGTTCGCCGATCAATGTTAATAATCCAAGTATTATGTATGGTGGAATTATATTCTTTGCATGTTTAGTGTATAGGTCCCACGCTAAACTAAATATCTCCTCTAATCCAAGTTCTCTTGTTGGTTTTATGGATGACATGAAGTCTTCACTTTTATCTTCGGTGGATAAATAGATAAATATTTCCGGTTTCAACTCTCTATATTGTGGTTTAATTGAGGCTCTTCTTGATTAGGCATGGTGAAACTGAGTGGAATGTTAAGGGTGTTTTTAGGGGTAGGGTTGATGTGCCTTTAAGTGATGTTGGTGTTAAGCAAGCTGAAGCTCTTGGCAATTATCTTAGCGAAGTGGATTTTGAGGCTATATATTCAAGTCCATTGAAACGCTCCCTCGACACTGCAATGGCTATTGCAAGGTTTCAGAAGAGGAGGGTTGACGTTATTGCTGATGAACGTTTAATTGATATAAACTATGGTGATTGGGAAGGTAAACTTGAAGATGAAGTTAAGAAAGCCTATTCAGACCTATACTCAGAGTGGCTTAGAAATCCACATAAAGTCAAATTCCCTAGGGGTGAAAGTTTAAGTGATGTGAGACTTAGACTCCAAAACTTCATCAACCAATTAACATCCACCCATAGGGGTAATGTGGCTGTGGTTTCCCATAGGGTTATATGCAAAGTTCTAATATGCATGCTACTTGGATTGGATGATTCAAAGTTTTGGAATGTGAGGATTGATTGTGGTGGGATAACCATATTCGACTATGATAATGGAGCTTTCACACTGGTTAAACATAACGATACATCATACTTCAGTGGCATGCAAAGCCATAGGTTGAGGGATTTCTAAACTGAATAAATATTTATCCTAATAGTGGATGCTTTTAATGGTGGGTTAAGCTTTGTTTGAGTATGAAGTTAAGTTGAGTCTTGATGGTTTTGACGTGGATTTCTTGAAGAGGAAGTTATGTGATTTGGGGTTTAAACATATCTCGCATCGTTTTGAGGAGGATCATTACATAGACTTTAGAGGTTGCGTCAATTACGTGGAGGATTCAGCTCTTAGGATAAGGATATATAAATCCAGTGATGGTGGAATCAGGTATAAGTTGACGTTTAAGGGTCCGAGATCTTCAATGGACGTTAAGGTTAGGGAGGAGATTGAAATGGATTTGTTGGATGATAGGTTGTTGGAGATTTTTAGGAAGCTTGGATTTAGGGATCTTATTGTAAGGAAGGTTAGGGATGAGTATTCGAGGGGTGATTTGAAAGTCTATATTGATGATGTTGAGGGTCTTGGGGTATTCATGGAAATTGAAGTTTTAAATCCGGAATCTAAGGAAGCATATATGAATAAGTTAATGGAATTATTGAGTTCATTGAATTTATCCGGTCGCCCTCTAATAGTTAAAACGTATTTGGAGCTTCTACTTCAACGTGGAAGTTGATTATTCATTTTTAACTTTTCTCCCCCTCTTTATTGCTCTGGATAGGCTGAATGGTATTGCTGCCAGCATGGCTAAGGCTTGTGTCATGAAGGATTTCGCTATGGCATTGGATAAGTCTGCTAATGTGTATCCACCCAAATTTTCCACACCCTTTGATGATATGAGTGTTGATGCCACATCATATGGTATGTATTGAACCATTGATAGTATAGCCACATTGAGGCTTAACAGTATCCCTATGTTTGCTGATACTGATCTTAGGGAGGATGCAACCCCCCTCTTCCCTGCAGGTACACTTGTCATTATTGAGCTTGTGTTTGGTGAGAGGAATAATCCAGTTCCAAATCCAAACATTACCTCATAGAATATTATCATGTTTACATCGCTGGATGGGTTTATGGTTGATAATCCTAGGAATGCTGTGGCTGATGATATTAACCCAATTACGGTTACTGGTACGTAGCCATACTTATCAGATAATCTACCACCCAAAACCCCAAATACTAGGTATGATGCTTCAAATGGAACTATTAGGAGTCCGGATGATGTGGCTGAGAATCCCCTAACAATTTCAAGGTATAGTATGAGGAGGGTTGAGAAGGATCCGAAGCCTATTGAGTATAGGAGTTGAGCTGTAATTCCACCTGTAAACTGCCATATCTTGAATAGACGTAGATCCAATGCTGGTTGCTGAATTCTAATCTCCCATAAAACGAATATGGCGAGAAATATGAGTGACAATACCAGTAGGATTGATGCCATTTGGATGTATGTAGTTCCTAATGTGAACATGGTTAGGGATAGTAGAATGCTTATTAGGAATGCTGTGAATAGTGTGAATCCACCCATATCTATTCTGGGCTTCTCCTCAGGCTTATAAGCTTCCTTTAATGTATGCATCCCCCATAGGTAGAATATGAATCCAATTGGGACGTATATTAGGTATATCCACCTCCACCCCATAACATCAATTATCACACCACTCAAAGATAATCCTGCAACTGCACCAACCCTCCATGCCACTTGGTTTACCCCAAGCCATGTTGCCAAAGAGTTTCTTGGAACATTATCAGTAAGTATTGTGACGCTTAGAGTCATCAGTAGCGCTCCACCAACCCCCTGAATCATCCTTGCAACTATGAGTACATATGGGTTTGGTGCAAATCCAGCCAAAACGGCTGCACATATGAATATTAGGAAGCCTAAATTGAACAGTCTAACCCTCCCATATAAGTCCGATAGCCTACCAATAATCAGCTGAATTATTGTTGAGCCAAACATGTACCCCTGAATAATCCAAAGCATCATATCCACATCAGCATTAAGTGCACTGGCAATTATTGGCAACCCCACAACAGCCAACCTAGCATTCAAACCAGTTAAAAAGGATGCCAAAGTGGTAACAGAGATCACACTTAAAATCCTCGACCCGCCTTTCTCATCATCACTACACATATCCCTCACCATCCATCAATGAATATTAATCCCAAGATTTTCAAAGTTATATTCAATCGCCTTTAAATAGCTTACCATACAACTATTCATGATAAACTTAAGTTTTGACTGGAATGTTTGAATGTTGAATAGCGATTTGGCAGAGAAATCCATTAAACTCTAAAATCAAGAGAATCTCGAATGTTCGCTTGGGAGTTGAATTAAAAGTTTATGATGAGGCTGGAAAAATAATTGATTATTAATTTGCTGGCATCATTATGAGACTCTATTTAAGCATCCTTCTTGCCAGAAACCTCTGCGGCGGCCTTCCTTAATTCCCTTAATTGTCTTCTAAGTTCATCCATTGATGGGAATGTTATGGCTTCTGATGGGCATATTTTAGAGCAGCTCATGCATCCCACGACACACTCGAATGGCCTTGCAACTTTTGGTTTACCGTTTTCCACATCATAAACCTTATGGGGGCAGAAGTTTACACATGTCAAGCATCCAGTGCATTTATTGTAATCTATCCTTGGATACCATGGTATTAGTTCTCTAGGTATTAAGAAGCTCATTTACTTCCCACCAACAATCTTATTTACTGCTTCAGCAACTTTATTGAAGGCATCATCAACCTTCATATTCCTCAAATCTAGAGCTATATGCTTCCCCTTCTCTACACCCTTATCCTTCAATGCATCCCTAAACATCTTCTCTTGCATGAATGGTGCACATCCCCCTATTATATAGTAGGAGCCGTCATTATGTAGTACGTCTCGTAGGAATTTATCTCCATCAGGAGCACATAGCTGTGGATGTATCGCTGCATACTCCACTGGCAACTCCAGCCTTACCCTATTCATGAACTTCCATATATTTGGAGTTAACTCACTGAATCCTGGACATTCACCTGTACATATACACATCAAAAACTTTATTTTAGGCTTCTTCTCCACCTCACCCTGCACGTTAATTCACCTCTCTCTAGTTTCAATTATGAATATATTTATATATTTTAGGTTACAAATTGTAACCTAAAAAAGTTTATCAGATTATATTAAATTTAATTTGATTTTAGCGCTGAAGTATATGAGTGTTATTTTCAGTAAATCAATTATGCTTTAAAGTTGAAACTTTTGATGCATAGAGCTTCTTCTTTAACCAGAAGGCTAGGTTTACTAAGCTTATCATTACTGGGACTTCTATTAACGGTCCTATCACCGTTGCAAATGCTTCTCCTGACGCTAATCCGAAAACTGAAATTGCCACGGCTATGGCTAGCTCAAAGTTATTACTTGCAGCTGTGAATGCAAGTGTCGTTGTTCTCGCATAATCAATCTTAAATAACCATCCTAAGAAGAATGATATCAAGAACATTATTACAAAGTATAGTATTAGTGGGATTGCTACTCTAGCTACGTGAAGTGGCAATGCCACTATGTACTCTCCCTTCAATGAGAACATAACTACTATGGTGAAGAGCAAGGCGAAAAGTGATGTGGGACTGAGCTTTGACATGAATACTTCATCATACCACCTCCTCCCCTTCTTCTTAAGGAGAATGAATCTAGTTAGTATTCCAGAGAGGAATGGTATTCCCAAGTAGATGGCTACTGATTGAGCTACACTCAATACTGAAACCTGAATTACAAGACTTTCACCCCAAAGCCAAGAGCCAAGTATTGTTATGAAGAAGTAAGCGAGAATGGAGTACATAGCTATTTGGAAGACTGAGTTTAAAGCCACCAGTATCGCAGCCCACTCGTTATCCCCTTCAGCAAGACTATTCCATACTATCACCATAGCTATGCATCTGGCTAAGCCTATTAGCACTACTCCCATCCTAAAATCAGGATATTCAGCCAAGAAGATAGAGGCGAGCAAGAACATTAGGAAGGGTCCTATAATCCAATTTTGGATTATGGATAGAGATAGCATCTCCCTTGAACCTTTTGCAGTGACGATCTTCCTTAGCTCCTCATACCTGACCTTTGCTAGGGGAGGATACATCATCCATATGAGGCCGATGGCTATGGGGATAGAAGTCGTGCCGATACTTAAAGATCCAATAATATTGGCGACCTCTGGATAGACATAACCTAACCCAATGCCGAAGATCATGGCTAGGAAGATCCAAAGAGTAAGAAACCTAGTTAATATGGGCAGTTTCTCCTCTTTGTTGCTCATATAGATCCCTCACCTAGAAAACATAGTTGTTTGAATCTTTGAGTCCTCCACAAATTCTCTATTGAGGACCGGACACTCAATCATGCAATTCACTCCCTCTAAGTTTCAATATGAATATATTTATATATTTTTGGTTACAAATTGTAACTTAGAAAGCGATGAGGTATGAGTTTAGATAATGTGGATTTGAAGTTGGTTAAGGTCATGAAGGATAATTGTAAAGTTAATTTCAAACGTGTCGGCAGTAGGCTTGGTTTATCACATGTTGCGGTAATGAAGAGGGTTAATAGATTTATTGGTGAAGGGTTAATTTCCATAGGTCCCCTAATCAATGTTGATAAGCTTAGGTTTAAACTCGTACTACTATTAATAGAGGTTGATAGTGAGAAGAGCATAAGGGATTTATTGAATAGATTTAAGGAGTGTCCAAGAATCCTCCACATATTTAGAATTTATGGTGAATACAATTTAGCTATAATAGCCTTCGCTGAGGATGAGAGAGTTCTATCCTCAATTATGAGTATATGTATGTTGAGAGCTTCTGAGCATATTAGGAGGAGTTACGTTATCCCAGTTTCAGAAATATTATTCAATGAGTTCATAGGACTTGTTAAAGTTCCAAGTGAAGACTTTAATGAAGCTCCATGTGGTATTGTTTGCATTGATTGTAATAGGTATGTTGATGGTAAATGCATTGGATGCCCATCCACCAAGCATTATAAGGGTTGGTTTAAAGCCAGCGAAAAATAACAGCCATCACCCACCCTTATTTCACTCCATCAACTATCCTATATTGCCCAAGACCTGCAGTTCTCATTATCCCAGTTCCACTATACTCCCCCATCTTCACCAATGCTGCAATAACATTTCCAACACTGTTTAAAGCTTTTTCGGAAACTTCGAAGGTTACTTCCCCCACAAATCCCTGCTGATTCTTCCTACTCCCCTCCCTAGCCCACACAGTCCTTATCCCCCTTGGATACTCGTATATCCTTATGTGATCGTTATCTATCATGTGCTCAAGCTCCACCCTCTTAGGCAATTCACAATTCTTCATCCATATCCTCATCAAATTCCTCAACATGGCATTCGGGTTTGGTATTGGCTGATATGTCCTCTCCTCCTTCCTCCTAACCTCATAAACGCTCTCCTCAGAGGTTCCGCTAACCCTCTTTGGATAGATTACTTCGCTCTTGAAGCATGTGGGTGAAATGAATTTCAATGTAAACTTATCCTTCAACTCACCATTCAGCAACTGATCATAACTCACAATCTTAACTTCAACGCCATTCAAACTGAACCTTATGTTATCCATGGTC
>NZ_JANGFQ010000087.1:0-6461 GCF_024707025.1 Candidatus Culexarchaeum yellowstonense | reverse complement strand
ATCCAATAAATTTAATCTCAGGAATCAAACCCAGCTCTTTAGCTTGTTTAAGTATCATTGCACCCTCAGGCGTTACGCCAACATAAAACACTATGTCAGGTTTCGCAGCCTTTATAGCAGTTAAGTATGGATAGAAGTCCGTAGCTCCTCGCTCAAAATATTGTTCAACCACCGTTGGGATTCCATGCTCTTTAAAACTATTCTTAAATGACTCTACAAAAGATCTACCATAATCGTCGTTTATTGCAAGAAAACCTATTTTGGAAGGCTTTAACTTATCGATAATTACAGGAGTGATCAGAGGAGCTATTAAGCCCATAGAAGGCCTCATCCTAAAGTAATACTCATGACCAGGGCTGGTAACAGCATCCGCAGCGCATTCAATAGTTATTCCCGGGATTTTGTATTCATCGCATAAGGAGGCTATAGCTATACATACTGAGCTACAATGGGAGCCTAATATTGCTACTACTTTATCTTCAAGGATCATTTTTCTTACAGCAGCTACACCTTCCGTCGGTTCACATCTATCATCATACCTAACTATTTCAATTGTATACTATTTCAATTGTATATTTTTCGCCTTTAATGTATATACCTCTTGCATTGATTTCTTCTAAAGCTATTGATATTCCTCTCCAACCATTAGTACCGAATTCTGCTGCGGGACCAATGAATGGCGCAGAATAACCTATCTTTATTACATGCACAGGGGGAGGCCTTGTGAAATACCAACCAAGAACTCCTCCAACAATTGCAATGACAACAATAGCCAGTATAGCGATACCCCTTTTACCAAGCTTTCTTTTTCCAGACATATTATCACCTTTTCAATTGCTGTATATACTATTTTATAAAAAATATATACTTTATCCCATATTTTTGGGATATTTTATATGATTATAAAATAAATAATAAATAGAAATTTAATAGAAATTTAAAGGATTTAAGTAAAAGTGTAATCATGAAATTGCTCAGAAAAGACTGAACTACCCATTACCATAAAACTTTAAATTGTCTACATAAAAATCAGTTTGTAGGGGGATATGTCCACCATTATTAAAAATAGGGATGAATTGCTTTCTCATGGAAATAGGAGGGGAAGGGAAATCGTATTAGATATTATTGAATATGCTATTAAAGCTGTGGATGCGTATGAAGCTGTGAAGAAGAAAGTTCGCATTGAAAATAGCAAGCTGATTGTTGAAGGCTTAATATATGATTTATCGAGCGTGGGAGATATCTTTGTTATTGGTGCAGGTAAGGCATCTTTCTCTATTGCTCAAGCTTTAGATGAAATATTGGGAAGCAACATTAAAAGGGGGGTTGTAATAGTTAAAAGGGGGGAGAGTCGTAGACTGAAGCATATAGAAATTGTAGAAGCTGGTCATCCTATACCAGATGAAGCGGGATTGGAAGGTGCGAGGAAGATAATGGAGATAGCTGAGGAGGCTGAGGAGGGAGATCTCGTTTTTTGTGCTATAACTGGTGGAGCCTCTGCCCTAATGCCCTTACCAGCTGGAAACATAAGTTTAGAGGATAAGAAGAGGGTGACTGAACTTCTTCTAAAGTGTGGAGCTACAATAGATGAGATCAACGCTGTTAGAAATCATATTTCAGCGATAAAGGGTGGGAAACTTGCCAAATACATTCATCCAGCTGAAATAATCAATTTAATAGTAATAGATGAGATTGCAGGTCGCCCATGGGGTCCAACAGCTCCAGATATGACTACATTTAAGGATGCAATAAACGTCCTTAAGAAGTATGATTTATGGGAGAAGGTTCCCGATTCCGTGAGGGAATACCTTAAGAGGGGTATGATGGATCCCAGCTTGGAAACGCTGAAACCCCACGACTTTAAAAATTTAAAAGTTCACAATGTAATATTAGCCAATAATGAGGTCATGTGCGAGGCTGCTAAAAGGAGGGCTGAGAAGTTGGGATTTAGATCACTAATTTTATCTACAAAGCTGGAGGGGGAAAGTAGAGAAGCTGGTATCGTATTGGCGAGCATTGCGAGGGAGATAGAAGAAAGGGGTCAACCTATCAACCCACCTTGCATTTTAATAGTAGGGGGAGAAACAACTGTTACAATTACTGGTCCATGTGGTAAGGGTGGACCGAGCCAAGAACTTGTCCTCGGAGCTTCTTTAAAGATAGCTGGAAGTAAGAGAATAGTTATCGCTTCCATAGATACTGATGGCACGGATGGACCAACGGAAATAGCTGGAGGTATAGTAGATGGCTACACATTGATGAGAGCTGAAGAAATTGGCATAGACATATTTGAAAATCTGAAGAAACACAATTGCTATGAAGTATTGATGAAACTCCAAGATGCCATAATTACTGGACCAACAGGAACGAATGTAATGGACCTGAACATTATAGCCGTTATGGATTAATTTTTGAATAGAAACACTCATATATACCTTAACAAAAAGGTGGCAAGGGTGATGTTTAGGTATGGAGCGTTTCAAAATAAGGGAGGTTAAAGCAAGAGAAGTACTTGACTGTAGGGGGGAGCCGACAATCGAAGTTGAAGTTATAACTGAAACTGGCATTGTAGGTAGGGCTAGCGTTCCAAGTGGGCGATCTAGGGGGATGCATGAAGCTTTTGAACTGAGGGATGGGGGGAAGAGGTATCATGGGAAGGGCGTTCTAAAAGCTGTTAGGAATGTGAATGAAATTTTAGCTCCAGCATTAAAGGGGATGGATGTAACGAAGCAAAGGGAGATAGATGAATTAATGATCGAACTTGATGGAACTGAAGATAAATCGAAAATTGGAGCTAATGCAATAGTTGGAGTTTCCCTTGCCGTAGCAAAGACCGCTGCCAATGCCTTAGAAATCCCCCTCTACCGATATATAGGAGGGGTGAATGCCTACATTCTGCCAGTTCCAGTTTTAAACCTTATAGAAGGCGGGAAGCTTGCCGCCACAGATCTCGACTTTCAAGAACACCAAGTAATGCCCATCGGTGCCAAAAGTTTCTCTGAAGCAATAAGAATGGGTTTAGAAGTCTACTACGAACTCGGAAGAATCTTAATGGAGAAACATGGTAAGTATTCTCTAAATGTTGGAGTTGAGGGAGGATATACCCCTCCCGGAATGAAAGACCCTAGAGAAGCATTAGAATTAGAATTGAAAGCAATAGAGGAACTTGGATACACAAACAAGTTTGCACTCAGCTTAGATTGCGCTGCAACTCACCTGTATAATAGGAATACGGGGAAATACACTCTAATGGGAAAGGAGATCACACGAGAAGAGCTCATAGACTTTTATGAAGACCTAGTCTCAGCCTACCCAATCCAGTCACTTGAAGACCCCTTGGAGGAAGAGGATTTTGAAGGCTTTCGAGAATTAACTAAAACTTTGAACGTTCAAATAATTGGAGACGACCTCTTCGCCACAAACATTAAACGATTAAGGAAGGGGATCGAAATGAAAGCTGCAAACGCTATCCTATTAAAAGTCAACCAAGTGGGAACTCTAAGCGAAGCTCTAGACGTAGCGGAACTAGCTTTCAGAAACGGCTATGGCGTTCAAGTATCTGAAAGATCTGGGCAAACTGAAGATACATGGCTAGCAGATTTGACAGTCGGAATAAATGCGGGACAAATAAAAACTGGCGTAACAAGAAGTGAGAGGACGGCTCAATACAATCAGCTACTAAGAATAGAAGAAGAACTTGGGAAAAGAGCAAAATATGCTGGTAAAAACTTCAAACAACCATTCTAATTCTCCTCCGTTTAAAAAGCAAATATGATGACATAAAAATTAGGATTTATTCGACTGGAATTTCTTCGAAGACTCTGGAAAGGTCAATGCCTTCCTTCTTCTTTCTGTAGTATTTGAATGAGAAGTAAATTGCTGCAGATAGTACGTAGAGGAAAATCATGAAACCAGCTGAATATGGATTGTTCACCACATACACTGGATCTACTGCCCAGAGCCAGAAAACGTAAAGTAGGAAGATTATATAAATAGCGCTTACTATGGAAACTAGTGGAACTCCACTCGCTCTATACTTGGCAACTGGATTTTTGCTGAAAAGCCCAGGTCTTCGAGCTGGGAAGAGTAGACAAGCAACAGTTGTTCCAAAGTATGCTATGGCAAAGGTGGCGTCAAGGGTTAACGTCTTGAATTCAGGAACGAAGAAGTAGAGGATTGTGAGTACTAGCGAAGACAGAGACATGAAGAGTAGGGCGTTGATCGGTGTATTAAATCTAGTCTTGACGTCTGCAAATATCTTTGGAAAAGCCGATCAAAAGCTGAAGCAAATATAACTCGTGTGGACGATAAGAATAGCGTGCCAGACCACGACCAGAACCATGCTGACATAAGTATCACCATGAGTACTGCAAGTGCAAGTATAAGGTTTACAGCGAAGCCCTGTAATTTGCACAATAACCAAGAAGTAAAGCAACATTACACGCTTCGAAATTGCAGCAACGCTTTATGCTGAAAATTTTTATAATGGAACCCTTTATATTTTTAATTCTTGAAATCATAATAATGAAGTTGCTTATGTTGAGTAGTGTTCGAAGTTTAATGACCATCTATGTTGGGGTTTTGGTTATTGCTTTGGGGGTTGGTGTTGTGACTCCTGCTATCCCTTTGTATGCTCGTAGTTTGGGGGCTTCTTATGTGGAGGTGGGGTTGCTTGGCACATTTTATTCTTTGACTTATATAGTGTTGGCTGTTTTGTCGGGGTGGCTTTCAGATCATGTTGGGAGGAAGGTGGTTATTACTGGTAGTGCGGTTTTGTGTGGGTTTGCAGCGTTTTTATACCTCATATCCTCAAGCGTGATTTCCTTGTTTCTAGCTAGAGTTGTTGAGGGAGGTGCATGGTGCTCCTTTTGGTCTGCGCTTGAGGCTTTGGTGACGGAGCTTGCTTGGGGGAGGGCTGGTGGAGCTATGGGGGTGTGTGGCATGTTTTATGGTGTTGGCTATTTGATAGGTTCTGTTTTAGGGGGATTCTTAGTGTCTTCTTATGGTTTCAAAGCCACGTTTCTGCTTTATTTTTGCTTATCCTTTATGGCAACAGTAATTTTTGCTAACGTTAAGGCTAGGGGGATGCGAAGCTATGCTGGGGTGAGGGAGCTTTATGGGGTGGAGGTTTTGGGTGGGAGGCATGGTGCTATTGCTTTGCTGACTTCCTATGTCCTGTCATTCTGTCTCTCTATATTGTGGATTGTGATGATTACGTTGTTTCCAGTCTATGTTGAGGATTTGAGGGTGAATGCTTTTTGGATTGGAGTTTTGTTTGGTGCTTTTTGGTTAGGCCATATCGTCTTTTTCGTATTTGCTGGTAGACTCTCAGATACTTTTGGTAGAGAAAATGTTTTGATACCATCAATGGCATGTCTCTCAATAGCATCCATGTTGATAGTTGCATCAAGCGATTTCACAATTCTCTTCATAGTTAATTTGATTATTGGGTGTGGTTTGGGCTCTGCTTATCCAGTTGCGGTGGCTTTGATCTCTGACGTTACACCTTCGCAGCGTAGGGGGGTTATGATGGGGCTTTTTGAAAGCTTATGGGGTATAGGTATGCTTGTAGGCTCTACCCTTGGAGGTTGGATTGCTGAATTTAATGTTAGAGGCCCCTATATTCTCTGTGGCGTCTTATGTGCTGTATGCACTTTGACAGTTGTGGCTTATAAGTTGAGAACTAAGAGTTCTACTGTACAGCCTTCATAATTTCCACAGTAACAATGTATTTGTAGCAGTTTGAGAATCTCCCAATCTTTCCCGTATAGTCTTTTTATTCTATTTATAGTTTCATCAAATTTTTCTATAGGGCTGCTGAAGGTTTTATAATAATTTGTTGGCTAGACTTCCTAATACAGTTATTCCTAGTATTGCTGATGGATTTAAGTTGGAGACTAGCTTGCTTTGAATTATCTGTGGAGATTCATGAGGCTTTGACTGTAGGTAAGGGTGATAATGAATTTAAACTGACATACTCCTCTGGCTTCTTAAACAATGTTTGCGCTTCAATTATAAACGTTTACTTAAGAAGAAAATGAATAAGATAGGCTTCTTTATATTTTCTATTGCATTTTCCATTTCAGTTTTTCGATAAAGTCTAGGGTATTATTGAGATTACAACATGATTATGTGGAATATGGTTCAGATTTTTAGATATAAGAACGGATTTTCACAAGGATTACCACGGCTTATTCACATTTCTCCTGTAGCTGAAATCATTACCTAAGCGGCGTATGTTAAGTCTCAAGATAGTATCTGGCATAAACTCAAAGGCTATGGAAAAAGTAGTGTTAAAAAAAGGCTTCTTGCTGAAGTTTACATCATCTTAAGCATTATGTGAATTCTGAATGTACTTCTTTATTGATGGGAATCTGTTGATTATACTGTTTGGTATGGGGATTGCATTAATAAATTCTGAATTGAAATCTGGATCTGCTGCAAGCTCATGATAACGAACA
>NZ_JANGFQ010000086.1:0-6526 GCF_024707025.1 Candidatus Culexarchaeum yellowstonense | reverse complement strand
ATTTGAAGTGGCATTGATGGGTAATTTGACGTGGGAGGTTTGTAGCAATGCAACTATTAAGGTTTCAGTTACAGTTCATGATATGGGTGGAAATGTGGAAGTTGAATTTAAGCAGCTTAAACTTTACTTCATCGATGGAGCTGTTTCCCAAACAGTACCCATAAATGCCCGTTTAAGTGTTGGAGGGTTAGCCTTTACTAGGGAAGCTTCATTAACAATCCTATATGGGTTTAGCTATTTGGCTCCTGGAACTTCTGAAACGAAACAGCTTAGGCTAAGTTTGGAGGGATCATACGTTGATAAGTATGGAGCTTCATGGCCAAAACTATCTGAGGAAAACGTTAACGTTAAGGTGTATGCACCCCAAACCCCTATAAGCATCACAATCGATGCACCTGAAACTATTCATGTTGGAGAGGAATTCACAATTAAAGTTAAATTGAAGAATGAAGGGAAATATCAGATAAGAGATGTCGAGTTAGAAATTGAAACGCCAACTGCAACATCCCTTCTAAGCCCATGGACAACGGGAGTAAAAATGTTAAATCCTGGAGGGGAATTCACGGCAACATTTAAGTTGAGGGCTGAGGGGGCTGCCACAAGCCAAATCTACATAGGCTACATCACCTTTAGGACTCTATGGGATTATCACGTTTGGCAACCACACATGAATCTAGGCTCTATAGTAATTAGCAAAGTCCCCACAAGTATAAGTATAACCGTGGAGCCAAGGCAAGTGACTGTTGGTGAAAGTGTAAATGTTAAGGGGGCAATTACACCAGCAATGAATACACAAATAACTCTAACAGTGAAGGAACCTGACGGATCAACAAAAACTTTCAGCACAACATCATATCTAGATGGAACATTCACGTTCACAGTGAAACTTGACAAGGAGGGCAAATACACATTCACAGCCAGTTTTCAAGGAGATACAAAATACGAAGCCACAAAAAGCAGTGAAGTCTACGTTGAAGTCAAACCAGCACCTCCACCATTATGGCTATATGCCATCGTAGCCATATGCCTCATCACAATAATAGCCATAATAGTCATAAAAATTAGGAGATGAAGCGCAACGTAAAAGTTTAAATAATATGTTCCCCATATAGGGTTTAGTGAATACTTTGGAGAAATGCGTATCTTTGATATTGCTAACTCTTCTATTCTGCTCATTTGCCTTCGTGGGTGTGGGTGGAGTGCAAGCGAAAGATATTAAGGAAGCGAGGAAGCATGCTGAGGAAATTCTGCTCCCACTTGAAGGGATTGCTGGGATAAGTCATCGTGAAGACCCTCCAAGGATAATAGTATATCTTGAGCATGAGAAGTATAAGGATAAAGTTCCAAATGAGATAGATGGCTTCAAAACAGAGGTTATTGTGATTGGAAAGGTAAAGGCTCTATCTCTACTTCAACTCGAAGAAGAATCATATACATTCTCTGGACTTGTATGTAGGACTACTAGTGTAAGACCGATAGTTGGTGGCATATCCATAGGCGTACCAAAAGATGCTTTTGGAGGTAAAATGGCTGGGACCCTCGGCTTAGTTGTACAAGGTCCAGGAGGATATTACTATATTCTTAGCAATGCGCATGTTATAGCCATGAATAGTAAAGCGCAATTCCTACCATTAGGCACAGCTGTACTCCAACCTGGAACTTATGATGGCGGCACCACTGAGGATAAGGTGGGTGAACTCTACAGCTACATTAAGATAACATTTGGCCCTAAAGGTAAGAATTATGCTGATGCTGCCATAGCAAATATCACAATAACTGAAACTGATTACTTAATTGGTGAAGTTTTGGATAGTGATAATAAAAGTACCTATACCATTAGCGGTACAACTGAAGTGAGTATAGGGGATTATGTTAGGAAGTCTGGAAGGACGACTGGAGTCACCATCAGCACCGTATCCGATACCAGTGCAACTGTTAAGGTTTGGTATACGCAATCTAAGTGGGCAGTATTCTACGATCAAATATTGGTGAATCAACCCTTCATTGAGAGTGGAGATAGTGGGAGCCCTGTAGATAAGGATGGAAAATTCGTTGGGCTAGTTTTTGCAGGAAGTAGCAACACAGCAGTGGTATGTAAAGCTAAATACATAATTAGCGGTCTAGGAATAACGATATAACCAAATAAACTACCTTTTTTGTCCTATCTTGATTTTGAGAACTTCCAATTTAACAACCATAACTCGACAAATTATTTTAGAAAGAATTTCTTAAATCTCTTTAACATGAAATTTTCGTATGAAGCACTGAAACCTTCTTTTTAAGCATGTCTTTGATAAAACTTTAATGGCAAACCATATCTAGATGTGGTTATGTTAAAGTATTGTGTGTTATACATGAGTTTATGTAAGGTAGAACCCTGTCCGTGATTGGAGCGGGTAAAATAGGGTCAGCTATTATACGTGCGTTAAAGGAGTATTGCGAGATAGCATTAAGATTATTGCGACCAGACGAAGGGGTGAAGCTTTAAAAAACCTCCTTTTATCAGCTAATGAGAGGAAGATAGCATCTGAACTTTTAAGTTTACCGGGGGTAAACTTAAATAGTTATGGGCAATTTATATTTTAAGAATATTTAAGAAACTTAAAGTATTCGCTAAAAATATCGCTCATTAGGGGGCATATATTTCATCCCGCTCTTTTCATTGGGAACTTTACTATTTCAAGATCAGCATTAAATGCTTCTAAGATTTTCTTATTGAGAATAGTTTAATATCATACTTGATGTTAGGGGGACAATATATATGAGCTTAGCACTTATCCATCCCCACCTGTTCGAAGGATACGTGTAGCTCACTCTTCAAATATTTTTAAGCTTAAAAATAGTTATGAGCATAATGAAGTCAATTAAGCAATGTTTATTTGTACATTGAAAAAAGCAATGCCAAATTTTTCGGATATTACATCATATATATCTAATCCTAAGCCTTATATAGAGATGCTTAACAAACTATACTACATGTCAAGCAGAGATGTAAGCGACGTCTATGCATTCTTCTCCAGCAAATCGATGAGAATTTGGAATTCAAGCTTCACATCATTAAACACCAGTTACGCCATACTCCCGTAGGGTTGAAGTGCTATGTTCGATGAAATACCAGTTGAAAGCTACATTACAGTCAAATCTATAGCTCAAAGTTCATGGAATTCCAAAGACCCTAAGAAGATAACGAGGGTGTATGTGTGTAAGATTTGCGATTGTAAATTCCTAACACTAACTGATGCCATAAATCATCTTAAAAGTAAACATTGGAAAACTATCCGACAAATCGACGTTTTTTAATTCCACATAAATTTAACACTCATTTTGAAGATTCCATACTTTTAAGTGATACATTATGCTCATTTTAACTATCCACCATAAACTCTACTTAACAGTTGAGATTACGTTGTCCACTGAGAGAGCTAACTGGTTTTCACATTTCTAGGTTCTATACGTTTAACATCTGTTTTATCGAAATCACTATCAAATGAAACTATTTGTAGTTTAGCTTTCTTGGCATAGTAGTATTGTAGTCCATCATCGAAATCTAATCCCACACTATTTGCCAATTCACTTGCTAAAATCTCTTCATCAATCGGTAGGTCAACCACTACTAAGCCACGCCATGTCGCAATCTCCGAGAGGAAATTTGAAACAAGTTTAGGATCTCCAAGAATAGCTGAGATTCCATGTAATGTGAAGTGAAGGATATATGATTTAACAATGCCAGCTTTAACTTTATTGAGGAAATCATAGCATTCCCTCCACCTATCCCTCTTGTAGAGTAACTCCAGCAATACATTAGCATCAACCAGGTACATTAATCATCTTCCTCCTCAAAGCTTCAACTAAATCCTCCCCACTCCACATGTAATCAGATTTGAGACCTAAACCGACTATGGAATCGACCGTGCCTATTGTATGTTGTTCCACTCCACTCAATTTCTCCTCAATTAAATCGATTATAGCCCTCGTAATAGAACCCCTCCTCAAACCATACCTCTCAGCAACATATCTACGAAACTTTTCAGCTAAAGCCTTTGGAACTTCAACTTTAATAACCTCAACATCTTCCCCATGCATATTTAAAACCCAAAAGTACTATAGAACTAAAGAACCATAAATACTTAACGGAATTAAGCTATACACATATTATTCAGTAGTCTTCCCATGAATTTTATTCAGCATTTCCAGACAGATTCACAGTAGCTCCTCAAATAGTATAGGATACTTGCATATTGAGGTTAGGGTTTATATCATGTTTCCCTCATCGTAATTATGAAAGTGAAGATGAGTGAAGAGATAATTGTAAGTAGGAAAACTGCCATTGCATTGGGATTAATATTCATAGCTTTAGTTATTTGCTTAGTAAGCGTTTTAGCGAACTATGCATCGATGATAAGCAAGAAGGATATGGAAATCTCTTCATTGAAAAATCAGATAAGGGAATTGCAAGATTTGGTGGGCAAACTTAACAGTACATTAAGGGCTAAGGATTCACAGATTTCATCGCTAAACTCCACATATTACTCGTTGAAGCAGGATTACGATAAACTCCTATCAGTAATTGAGGGTGGGGAGGCTATAGCTAAATCCGCCACATGGATTTCTGAGGATGGGCGATTAAGGGTTACAAGTGAAATTATACCTGAATTCTCCCGTGGAAAGCTGTTGAGCTACACTGTGAAGGTGACCGTCACTAATATAGGTATGGAGCCTATAAGCAAGGTTTGGATAATCCTATTCCCATACAAGGGAGACAAATTGATTGAAAATTGGAGTCCATACTCATATTCAAAGAGCGTTGAAAACCTATACATTGGGGAATCCTACAGCTACAACTTCAGTAGACTACCAAAATACATGACAACATACAAAGTAATTGCAGTAGCAGGATAAGGGGATTATTCTAAATTCTTAACAGTTCATAATCAAGTAATCATATTTTCGCTACACATACAAACAATATGCCATTTAACTCCATTACTGAAGGGATTACGATGAAATTACTGATTCTTAATGGTCTCTAGCATTTAAGCTGGAAATACATAATCTTAACATTTTAGTTAGAATGTGGATACTAATTTGTGAATGGCAAATTCCCAGTGTTTCAGAGCTTCTGCCTTAGTTGGTTTCCCATTTATTACTTCAATCATTTCATTAAATAGTCTTTCACCAGCCTCTTGGATTGTCTCTTTACCCTCTATTACAGCTGCATAGAAGTCTATGTTTTCCTCCATCAACTTATATGTTTCGGGGTTACCGGTAATTTTTATCACAGGTGCTATGGGGGAACCTGTTGGTGTACCTCTCCCAGTTGTGAAAATCACTATTTGAGCGCCACCAGCCAGCATGCCAACAATGGATTCTATATCTTGACCTGGCGTATCCATAAAGTATAGTCCGCTTTTACTTGGAATAGGTTCTGCATAATCTAGAACTCCTTGGAGTGGTTTGGTTCCAGCTTTATAAATAGCTCCGAGGGATTTCTCTTCAATCGTGGTTATGCCTCCCTTAATGTTTCCTGGACTTGGATTTCCGCCAAGTAGATCTACTTTCATGGACTTAGCTTTCTCCTCAACCCTCCTAACCACTTCCAGCAGTTTTTCCGCAACTTCCCTTGATACAGCTCTCCTAGCCAGTAAATGTTCTGCCCCTATAACCTCCGTAGTCTCAGAGAATACCACTCTACCTCCCAAATCAATAAGTTTATCAGCAACATAACCTGCAACTGGATTTGCCACGAAACCAGAAGTTGCATCAGAACCACCACATTCCAATGCAAGTGTAATGTTTGAAATATCAACCTCTTCCCTCCTTAACTTGGAAACTTCTTGTATGAATTTACGTGTAATGCTCACCCCCCTCTCCATAGCTTTTAATGTTCCACCAAGATCTTGTATCACAATATGCTCCACAAGTTTACCTGTAGCAGCTATTTTATCTGCAACCCTTTCGGGACGTACTGCTTCACAGCCTAAACCAACCACTAGCACGGCTGCCACATTGGGATTCCCACCTATCCCAATCAATGTTCTTTCCGTTTGCTCTAGATCTGCACCTATTTGACCACAACCATGTTGATTATCAATACAAACAGCACCCACAATCTCTGCAATACGCTCCGCCACAACCCTAGAACAAATTACTGTGGGCAATATTACCACATGATTCCTCACACCAACCCTCCCATCAGATCTAACATACCCCAAAACCTTCAACTTCCATTCACCTCCAAATCGCCCCTACCCCTCAAACTCTCAACATTATGGATGTGGACATGTTCACCCCTTTTAATAGGCTTAGTAGCCCTCCCAATAACTTCACCATACTTAATCACATACCCATTCTGCGGAATATCCTCCAATGCAAACTTATGCCCAAATGGAATATCATTCAACAAGACAACCCTAATCTCTTCACCACCCCTCCCAACAACAACCTCACACCCTCTACATAGATTTGCCAATGCAGTTGCCACATTATCCCTTTCATGCAATACAACAGCCACCCCCCTAAAAACACC
>NZ_JANGFQ010000085.1:0-6593 GCF_024707025.1 Candidatus Culexarchaeum yellowstonense | reverse complement strand
TCTTAGTTTAGTTGAACATTGCTGGAGGTTTTGATGGTTATGGGGCAACATTGAGGTTGAATCAGAGGATTCTTTGGAAAAGTTTTCTGCAATGTACCTTTGCTTTATCCTTTAGTAGTGGAGGTCTTCTTTCAGGTAGGGTGGTTTCAGGACTAAGTCCAATAATGGCTTTGCACCATTGGGTTGTAGCTTTATATCCAGTTGTTTTGACTGTTAGGGGTGATGTAAGTGGTGTTTTCACTGGTAATTTGACAACAATGCTTAATGTTGGTAGAGTTAAAGCTTCTTGGAGGGGTAATACTGTCGATTTCTACTCTCTGATTAGGGCTTCCATCTTGTTAGCATATATCGATGCATCTTTGGTTGGTTTATTGGCGTTTCTGGTCAACCTCGTTTTTGGGCAGGTTTCAGTGGAGAGTTTATCGCAATTCATGTCTTCAAGCCTCTTCACTTGTGTCTTGGCAACATTCATATCCCTCCCACTCAATTGTTATACTGCGTTTCTAAGTTTTAGGAGGGGGTTGGATCCAGATGTTATAGCATATCCGGTTGTGGGTATTTTAAATGATTTTCTAGTCTCCCTATGCTATAGTGCTTCTGTGACTATGATACTCGGTGGTCAACTCATCCTTGTGCTTATCGCTGCTCTTCTCTTCATAGTGATACCATTGTTTGCTCTAATAACATGGTATTATAGGGTTGATAGGTTTGTGAAAACTTATAGGGTTGTGGTTAGGGAGGCTGTTCCAGTGGGTTTTGTATGTAGTTTTGATGGTGTGATCAACGGCCTTCTACTTGCAAATTTCATTGAGAACATTGTTCATCACCCTGAAATTCTCATGATATACCCTGTCTTGTTGAATGCTATTGGGGGTGTTGGTTCATCCTTTGGTAGTGTTACTACAACTAAACTTGCCCTTGGATACTTGGATTCCAAGATATCCTCCATACATGTAATGTTTAACGAATTCTTTGGCATGCTCCTCTCAGCTTCATCTATGGGTGTAATTTATAGCCTGCTCGGATATGTTTTGGCAACTTTAACTGGGCTTGTCCCAATACTTTTGAGCATGATCTTACTATCCATATTGGTTATGTTTATAGGTTCCATAGTCATAATGATTGTTTCATATGTTGTTGGTGTGTATGCTTATGGTAGGGGTTGGGATCCTGATAACTTCGTAATCCCACTTGAAACTTCCATTGCAGACCTCTTTGGAGCTATGCTGGTAATATTTTTGAGCTTGATAGTTTACCCATAAAATTTAATTTCCAGACAAACTATAGTAATATTGATATTAATTGAGGTTGAGTTTCCCAAATGTGTGCACATAAATCCCATAATATTTGGGGTCGTAGACCCCGCCCAGTGAAGGATGTTTTGATTGATATGAAGAATTCATGTGGGTTGATGTTGGATTTAGCTTATGCATCACTATTCTTGAATGACGAGGATCTGGCGGAGGAGGTTTTGGAGATTGAGAGGGATATAGATTCACTTTTATATGAGATTTGGGCTAGTGCATCCCTTGCTGTTAGGGATGTGGAGGATGCTGAGGCTTTGGCTGGTATAATGAAGCTTGCAATATCCATTGACAGTATCTCCAATGCAGTTGCAGATATTGTGAATGTTGTTAGGCTTAAGCTTGGGTTGCCCAGCCAACTTAAGGAAGCCTTATCAAAAATTGAACCACAATATAGACGTATCACTGTAGTTAAGGGGTCGCCTATTGTTGGTAGGAGTCTCGGTGAGCTTGGACTTGATGTTAATATGGGTGTATTTGTGCTAGCTATTAGGCGTGGAGCAAAGGTGATGATAGGCCCTAAGGACGATGAAAGAATATTCGATGGGGATATACTGATAGTTAGAGGTCCCATTGATGGTTTAAATGATTTAAATAGGATTGCTTCCGGTGAAGTTAAGGATTTGAGGGAGGTTTTTGGGGATGAGTTTTAAGAGTATTGAGGAAAAGCTTGTTAAAATGATTGATATGTCTAGATCCATGATTGACCTAGCATATTACGCATTACTCTACAATGATTCGAGTATTGCGCATGAAGTTCTAGTTATGGAGGAAGAAATTGACAATATGCATACAGAGTTGGAAACTGATTGCTTAAAGCTTAGGGATGCTGGAGTTGATGAGAAGAATATTCTTGGGGTAATAAGGTTGAGTTTATGTGTGGAATCAATTTCAGATGCAGCTGCATCCATAGCCGATGTTGTTATGAGGGGGTTTAAATCCCACCCCATATTGGGCATGGCTTTTATGGAAACTGAGGAGAGTGTCTCCCTAATTAGAGTTGAGAAGGATAGTGAACTTGATGGTAAATCCCTATCTGAACTTGAACTTGATGAGATGGGAATTAATGTCCTTGCAGTTAGGTTTCCTGGGGAGAGGTGGATTAAGGATCCACCTGGAGATTTCACATTAACTGGTGGAGTTGTAATGCTTGTTAGTGGGTTTAAGGATAGTATAGAAGAGCTCCGTAAAATGGCTTCCCAAACCATTAAAAGTTAGATGGTAATATAGCCGTAATAGGTTTGTTCATTAACTTTTTATACACTTTAAATTACAACAATATTATGATAGTTATGGGTAGGTATAGAATTAGTTGGAAGATGCATGAGAAGAGGATGAATTATGTGCGTAGTGAAATTGAAAAGCATGGATGTGTTGCAATGATTTTATTCTCCCCATTGAACGTCTTCTACCTAACTGGGTATACGATAATATCGACTGAGAGGCCTACTGCACTTATCCTTCCAGTGCATGATGAACCAATTCTATTCGTTCCAAGACTTGAAGAAGATCATTCAAAGTTTAGAGTTCCACAAATTAAGAAGAGGATTGTTTACTTTGAGTATCCGGGTGTTGAGCATCCAATGAAGGTTTTAGCTAGAGGGTTGGAGGAGCTTAAATTGGCGGATAAGAAGATTGCTGTTGATGCTCCAGGGTATCCTGGGATTATGGGTTATGTTGGTCCATCTTTGGCTGAGGTTTTACCATCTGCGAAAATTGAGAATCTTGGGAAAATTATAAATGATATGAGGCTTGTGAAGGATGATGAGGAAATTGCACTTATAAGGGAGAGTGCTAAGTGGGGTAATTTGGCTCATAGGCTTTTGCAAGAATACGTTTATCCTGGGGCTCATGAAATTGAGGTTGCAGCTAGAGCCAGTTTTGAAGCATCTTTAGCCATGATTAAAGCTCTTGGACCTGAATTTGAACCTGGAACGATGCTTCCAGCTTCAGCTGGATTTAGAGGTCAAATTGGGCCTTACTCAGCATACCCACATATGTTAACTTCAAATATAGTTATAAGGGAGGGTGATGTGCTAGTTACGGGTGCAGGTGCAAAAATTGGTGGTTATAGTTCAGAGCTTGAGAGAACCATGATAGTTGGCAAGCCAAATGAGAAGCAAATCAAATACTTCAATATAATGGTTAAAGCTCAGCAAGCAGCCCTTGAAGCCTTTAAACCAGGTGTAAAGTGTTGTGATGTGAATAAAGTTGCCTTTAAGGTTTTCAAGGAGGAAGGTGTACCTCAAGAGTATATATTGCATAGGGTTGGTCATGGAATTGGTTTACAAGGTCATGAACCTCCATGGATTGAAGATGGTGATACAACGATTCTAAAACCTGGAATGGTGTTCTCCTGTGAGCCGGGAATATACATACCTGGATTTGCAGGCTTCAGACATTCAGATACAGTGATAATAACGGAGGATGGAGTTGAAGTTGTAACATTCTATCCAAGGGATTTGGATAGCTTAACAATACTACACTAACCCCTCATTTTTTGGGGTGGATATTATTGAAGATTGGTTTCCTCCAATTCAATCCCATATTTGGTGATGTTGAGTATAATGTTGGTAAAGTTGTTTCAATGCTTAAAAATGTTGAATTTGATCTCATGGTTTTACCGGAACTTTTCAATACTGGATATCTATTTCTTGATAGGAATGAAGTTGAACGTTTAGCTGAAGAGATTCCATATGGGTACACATGCAAGAAACTTATGGATTTAGCTCATGAAAAGAATGCCTTTATAGTGGCTGGCATAGCTGAGAAGTGTTGTGGGAAGCTTTTTAATTCTGCTGTTATTGTTGGCCCGAAGGGTGTTCTTGGAGTTTATCGTAAAGCTCATTTGTTCAGTAGGGAGAAGCTCTTATTCGATAAAAGTGATTCAAATTTTGAGGTTTATGATATTGGTTCCGCTAAGATTGGTGTTTTAATATGTTTTGATTGGTGCTTCCCCGAAGCTTCGAGAACTCTGGCTTTGAAAGGTGCAGATATAATTTGTCATCCATCAAATCTCATCCTTCCATATGCACAGATTGCCATGAGGGTTAGGGCTATTGAAAATAGAGTTTACACAATTACCGCGAATAGAATTGGAGTTGAGGAGAGGGGTGGTGAAAAGCTGAGATTTACTGGTTTGAGTCAAATTGTTAATCCAAAAATGGAAGTTTTATGTTCTGCTGGTGTGGATGATGAGGTTGTGGGGATTGTTGATGTTGATCCATTTATGGCTAGGGATAAGTGGATAACACCATACAATCACGTTTTCAATGATAGGAGGGTAGAATTGTATAAGCTGTGAAATCCCTGCAGATGCTATTGTCAACTATAAATACATCCACCATCCACTATAATGTTTGGTGAGCAGTATTCCAGAAACTGATGTTTTAATTGTTGGTGGTGGTGCAGCTGGGCTTAGAGCTTCCATAGAGGCTAGGAGGATGGGTTTAAATGTTATGTTAATTTCTAAGGCTCCAATAGGTGCTTCCTCATGCACCCTATACGTTGGTGGAGGATTTAGAGCTGCCTTCGGATCCTATACCAAGGAAAACCATTTCAAAGACACCCTCCATGGAGGTAAAATGATAAACGATCGTAATTTAGTTAAAGTCTTGGTGGAGGAAGCTCCAAGTAGGCTACTTGAATTAAGAGATTTTGGAGTTAACTTAAACATTAGAAATGGGGGTGCAAGTGTTACTGATGGACCTATAACTGCTGGGCTTGGATTGATAAAGCCCTTAAGCGATTATGCCAAGAAGATTGGCGTCACTTTCCTTGAAAATTTCATGGCCTTAGATCTAATGGTGGATGATTATGGAGTTCATGGTTTAATAGCTTTTCAAATCCCCTCCGGCAAGATAATACCCATCTACTCAAAATCCATTGTGCTTTCAACTGGTGGGTATAGTCAGATATTCTTGAGAAGCGATAATCCGGTTAGAGTTTCTGGTGATGGTTGCGCCATGGCTTTGAAAGCTGGAGCTAAACTTGTGGATATGGAGTTCACGCAATTCTTCCCATTGGGTTTAGCTGAGGAGGGGAAGCCGCCATGGCTTTTCCCAGCATATGATGCCAAAATAATTAATAGAGCTGGCGAAGATGTTGTCCTCAAATATAATTTTAACAAGCCTCTTGGGAGGATAATTGTTGAAGATAGAGACCTATTTTCGAGGGCTTTGTTTAAGGAGATAGATGATGGTCTTGGATTCGATGATTCTCTAATCATGGATATTGGGGATAAAGATCCATCAACTGTTATGCCAGATTCTTCAATACATCTAATAAGAGTTCTGGGTTTGAGTGGTAGTAGATTTAGAGTAGCTCCCACAGCCCATTTCACTATGGGTGGCATACTTATTGATGAGAATTGCAGTACCGGTATACCTGGGCTTTATGCTTGTGGTGAGGTTTGTGGTGGTGTTCATGGTGCCAATAGACTTGGCGGTAATGCACTCACGGAAACCATAGTTTTCGGCGCAAGGGCTGGAGCTTCAGCTTCAAAATATGCATTAACATCTAAAATTTCTAAGGTGGATTGCAATGAAACTATTCAAAATCTTCAGAGGATGCTCAATAAATCTTCACTTGGATCTTACGACATCGATAATTTAAGATTTGAATTGAAACATAGCATGTGGAAGTATTGTGGAGTTATTCGTAATGGTAGCCGTTTAAGGGATCTACTCAAAATTATTGATGAATTAAATGTTAAAGTTGAGGATGCTATCGTGAAATCCAAGTTTGATGCTTTAAAGCTCTTCGAACTTAAGAATATGCTCCTAGTATCCTCGGTGGTTGCAACTTCAAGTCTCATTCGTGAAGAGAGTAGGGGGGCGCATTATAGATCTGATTTTCCAAATGAATCTGATGCTTGGTTGAAGAGGATATGCTTTAGTATGAAGGATGGAAAGTTGCATTATGAAATGATTATGTTAAATTAATTTTTCAATATTTCAGAAAATTAATATTAATTTTTTCACTGTTTTTCGTATAACCGAAATCTATATTAATTCTATATGCAATGATTAGGTTTGGTTATGTCTGATGGTTTAAAGCATAGGAGGATTGAGGATTATCTAGTTGCCATATACAATTTGGTTAAATCCAGTAGTGATGGTTTGGTTGATAATTCCAGTATAGCCAATTACCTTAAAGTTTCCAATTCCACGGTTTCTGAAGCTGTTAGGAGGCTTAGTGATATGGGTTTATGTAATTATGTTCCATATAGGGGTGTAATGTTAACTAAAGCTGGTGAAAACATTGCCTTTAAATATATCCTTAAGAGGG
>NZ_JANGFQ010000084.1:0-6649 GCF_024707025.1 Candidatus Culexarchaeum yellowstonense | reverse complement strand
TTTTTTACCCTTCCATTTAACATAATTTTATGAGGGAAATGTTACGTTCATAAAGAACTTCCATGAACTAGCTTCAAATGAGGATAGAAGGATTGTACTGACATTATTGGAGGAAGGAATTAAAGCATCAGATCCAATAGAAGCCATAAAGAATAGCATGAATGTTTATGATGGTAAAATTGTGGTTAAAGGGGTTGAAGATTTTGATTTAAAGAATTTCCATAGAATTATGGTTATTGGTGCTGGTAAAGCAGCTGCAAGAATGGCTTTAGGCTTAGAATATATTCTTGGAGATGTGATATCGGATGGCATTGTAATAGCCCCAAGGGGGGTTAAATCGAAGCCAAAAAAGATTAAGGTTTTGGAGGGGGATCATCCAATACCAAGCAATAGGAATGTTGAGAATACAGAGAAGATAATAGAACTCTTAAAGGATAGAAATGAAATGGATCTGATAATAGTTTTAATATCAGGCGGGGGATCCGCACTACTAACAATACCTGAAAATGGGGTAGAAGTAGAGGACATCATTGAAACAAATAAGTTACTCTTAAAATGTGGAGCAGACATCAGGGAGATAAATACTGTGAGGAAGCAGATATGTAGAGTTAAGGGTGGAAAATTATTTGCAAGATACATATACCCATCAAGAGCACTAACCCTAATAATATCAGATGTTGTGGGGGACGATGTGGAGGTAATAGCTTCAGGGCCCACTGCTCCAAGTAAATCCACAGCAAAACAAGCAAAGGAGATTTTAGAGAGATATGGTATATGGAGTGAAATTCCAATTAGAGTTAGGAAGCGTATAGAGAAGGCGATAATTGAAGGGGGAAATGCTTTCAACATTGAAGTGTTTAACAAAGTTAGAAATGTGGTGATATCAAGCAACATACAAACCCTAAAAGCCATCTATGGGAAAGCTGTTATGATGGGTTACAATTCAATGATAATATCATCAAGAGTGCAGGGGGAAGCTAGGGAAGCTGGGAAAGTTATTGGGGGAATACTGGTGGAAGCTCATGAAAATGGGATACCAGTAAAACCTCCAGCCACATTAATTGCTGGGGGAGAGACTACAGTTACTGTTAGGGGGGAGGGTAGTGGTGGTAGGAATCAGGAATTGGCTTTAAGCGTTGCAAAAATAATCAATGGATACAGGGGGGTAACATTTGCATCCATGGGGAGTGATGGAATAGATGGAAATACGGATGCAGCTGGAGCCATAGTGGATTGGGAAACGGTAAGTAAAGCTAGAGGTATGGGGTTAAATGAGGATGAATATCTAAGGAGGAATGATACGTACAATTACTTTAAGAAGCTTGGAGGAAGCCTAATAATCACTGGGATAACAGAAACAAATGTTAATGATTTAATGATTGGATTAGTGAGTAGGGGTTATTGAACCTTCACTTCAAGCTTTCTAGATTTAAGCTCACTCTTAGCTTCATCAATCAACTTCTGGTTGATGGATAAATCAAGGCCAGTTAAGGCTAAGAGTTTAATTCCCAATATGAGTCCCCTATGCCCACCCTCAGACCCTGCAGCCTTAGCAAACTCCACAGAGTGACCAGGAGTCCCCCTTGGAACTATAGCCACATTTATCTCAAGGGATGGAATCACATGGCTAACGTTACCAAAATCTGTGGATCCAACATCCTCAACTTGCATTATCTCCTCCAATGATGGAGGCTTAACCCCAACATATTTGAAGTTCTCCATTGCAACCTTAATTAATGTTAGGTTTGGTATGAAATTCGCATAGGTATTAGCGGTTTTCGTAAACTTGTATTTCGCTCCAGTCTGCAATGATGCCCCCTCAGCACACCTCTTAACCTTCTCAACAACCTCCATGAGATAATTTACATCCTCAGCCCTAACGTAAAATCTCCCACAAGTATAATCTGGAACTATATTTGGAGACACACCTCCATTCACAATTACCCCATGAATCAAAGTCCCCTTAACCAAATGCTGCCTCAAAGCATTTATGGATACAAAGGTTAATATTAGGGCTTCAAGGGCATTAATACCCTTATGGGGAGCTCCAGCTGCATGTGCAGCTTTACCGAAAAACTCTATTTTGAAAGCCTCTCTAGCAAGGGATTTATATCGCATGGAATCCCTATCAGATGGATGTATCATCAACGCCACATCAGCCTTAGAAATTTCATCAATCATCAAAACCTTACCACCAGCATTATCCACAGCACCCTCCTCAGCTGGAGTTCCAAAAACCATAACTTCACAATTCAAACCAGCCTCAGAGGCAATGGTGCTTAAAGCGATAGCTGCACCAATAGCTGCAGTACCAATTATATTATGACCACATGCATGACCTAAACCGGGGAGAGCATCATACTCAGCAAGGAAGGCTATTTTGGGACCGCCAGAACCACAAACCTTCCTGGCAACAAAGGAGGTCTCCAACCCAGCAACTCCACGCTCAACATTAAACCCATAATCCTCCAATTTACTTGACAAAAGTTTTGATGCAAAGTATTCCTTATACCCAAGCTCAGGATTCGCATGTATAGAATCACTCAACTTAATCATTTCATTAGAAATCTCATCAACAAAGCGAATCAACTTACCCTTCAAATCCAACATATCAACCCCCCATAAATCATATTGGAGGTATAAGATTATGCTATAAAGCATTTAAAAGATTTACGTTCGACTGAATGGAGAGTTATGAAAAGCTAAATTAAGAAGGTAGTGGCATAGCCAAATATTAGAATTTCATAGTATTAGTTCCAGTAAACATATCACAAATATGACGAAGTAAAAGTTTAATGGCGATCCTCTTCAGAGAACGGTTTTATCCTCCCCTTATCTAAGCCAAAAACTTCATTAAGCTTCTGTATACGATATTGTTTTATTAGTATTCGTATAGTTTCATCAATAGTAGATAAACCAAACTTTCGACGCAACTTCTCTAACATCTCAAGAGTACTTCTTGAAACCTTAATCACCACAGTCTCCTCCATAATATCACCGATAAAATGTCTTCCAGGTTACCCCCATCATGCTTAATACTTAATTTTATTTATGGTTTTGTTTAATTATATAGGAGTTTTTGAAGCCAATTTGGAAGTTCTGCAACGCTATTCAACACGATCTTTGCACCTGCAGCTCTCAATTCATCTTCGCCTCGCACACCAGTCTTTACTGCCACTGGAAATGCATTTAAAGCTAATGCTGGAATTATGTCGATAATGCTATCACCAACAACTATAACTTCAGTGGGGTTTAATTGCATTAAGCTTATGGCTTTCGCTAAATGTTCCACGTGAGGCTTAAAATTTCTAACATCATCCCTAGTGACCACAACGTCAAAGAACCTTTTCAAGTTAAATTTATCTAAAACTATTTCCGTGGATCTACGACTATTTAACGTTATTAAGCCACATTTAAACCCAATGCTCCTAACAAAATTTAAGGCTTCATATGCACCTTCAATCAAGCTAGTTCTATTTGAAGCTTCAACTTCATATGACTCTATGATTTTAAATAGAGTTGATGAGACATGATCAATAAACCACTTTTGAACCTTCATACCCTCAAGTACCCTAACGGTCTTCCTAACCATAGATATGGGATAATCTGCTTCCGAATATATTTGAAAGTGAATGTTAAACTTCTTCAAGCATTTCAGAATATCCTTCGTTAAATTAACCCTATCAACTGAATATCGAATTAAAGTTCCATCCAAATCGAAGAGCACACCACGGAAATTCAAAGGGACACCATAGAGATGGAGGGGATAGTTAAAATAAAACTTTAATTCTCCATATTGACAAACATTTAGTCATGAGATATGGTACTAAAGCTGTATGGGTTGGGAATGAGCCAGACTACACTGGAGCAGTTGTTCCACCAATATACATGGTATCAACATTTAGGCAAACGGATCCAGAAATAAAAGATAAATATGTTTACACTAGACTTGGAAATCCAACAATTGAAAGACTTGAGAGGAAGATTGCAGCGCTGGAAGAGGGGAAATATGCAATAGCCACATCTTCAGGGATGGCTGCAATAGACACAGTACTAAGACTACTGAAACCTGGAGACGAAATAATAACAATGGAAACACTCTACGCCACAACCATAAACCTCATGAAAACAACATACGCCCAGTATGGTGTAAAAGTGAAATTCATAGACCTAACAAAAACTGAGAATCTTGTGGGGAATATAAGTAGGGAAACCAGGATGATCTATTTTGAAACACCAACAAACCCATTATTGAAAATAGTGGATATAGAAGAAGTGTGTAAGATAGTTAAGGATGAAAATAGTGAAGCAATAGTTGTGGTGGATAATACCTTTGCATCCCCATACAATCAAAGACCATTAACTCTAGGTGCAGACATAGTAGTCCATAGCACCACCAAATACATAGGGGGGCATAGCGACATCATAGGTGGAGCCATAATAACAAACAATGAGGAAATATACAAGAAGTTGAGAGCCAACATAACAAGTAGTGGTGGGGTGCCAAGCCCATTCGATGCATGGCTAATATTGAGAAGTATAAGAACATTCCATGTGAGAATGGAGAGACATAATTACAATGCAATGAGAATAGCGCAATACCTATCAGGGAAGGAAGATGTGGAGAAAACATATTACCCTGGATTAAAGAATCATGAGGGATATGAAATCGCAAAGAAACAGATGAAAACACCATATGGAAGTGAAGGTTATGGTGGAATGATATCATTCCAACTTAAAGCAGATATAAAGGGGGTTAGGAAATTCTTGAAAAGTTTAAAGATAATAGCATTGGCAGTAAGTCTTGGAGGGACGGAATCACTAATAGTTCACCCAGCAAGTATGCCACCATACAAACCACTAACAATGGAAGAGAAGGAGAGAATGGGAATATGGGATAACCTAATAAGATTCTCAGTGGGAATCGAAGATGTGGAAGACCTCATAGAAGACCTTGAAACAGCATTTAAAGAGATGAAGAAATAGAAGTGTAAAGGTGGCTTTACCAAGATAATGGCAACATACAATTACTTTTTAAATTTCAAAGCCAATTCACCAATCTTAACACCAAACTTCTTTGCATTATCCAAATCAGAAGATGAAGGTGCACCTCTAACTGTAAGGAATGGTTCAACAAGATTAAAGCCCATACTCTTAAGTCTACCCATCAGAATACCGTAGGCAGAGGGGCCCCAACCATAACACCCGAAAATTGAAGCATACCTACCAACCCCAAGCTTCTTAACTTCAATGAAATCCAACACATTAAGGATTGTTGGGAAAACGTTGGCATCATATGTTGGTGTACCAAATACCAGTACTGGAGCATCCAAAACCTCCTTAAGTATGAAGCTCACATTAACCCTTGAAGCATCAAATGAAGCCACCCTAACACCAGTGGATTCAACACCCATACCAATAGCCTCAGCCAACATCTTCGTATGACCATACATCGAACCATAAATTAACACGACTTTAACTTCAAATTCAGGTTTACTCCATGAAACATATTTATCAACAATTAAAAGTGGATTAAACTTGTATATGGGTCCATGGGAGGGGGCAATTATCTTGAAATTTAAACCTAAACTTGAAAGCTTCTCCACAGCTTTAATAACATGTTCACGATAGCCTACAACTATGTTTGAAAAGTACCTCTTAGCTTCATCCAAGTAAATGTTTAAGTCAACTTCATTATCGAATAATTTACCATTTAAAGCTCCAAAGGATCCAAATGCATCACAGCTAAATAAAACCCCCTCAAGATTTAGGAAGCTCATCATGGTGTCAGGCCAATGAAGCCATGGAGTTAAGTGAAAAGTCAAAGTATCTCCACCAATATCCATAGACATACCATCATTAACAGATTTAACCATGTTTTCACTTAAATTGAAGAAGGCTTTATGTAAATTGACAGCGAATGAGGAGCATAAAATCTTGCAATTTACAGCCTCCCTCAAAAGTGCAAGTATGGATCCACTATGATCATGCTCCAAGTGATGTGAAACTAAGAAGTCGATGCTCTTCAAATCCACCAAACCCTTCAAATCCTCAATGAACCTTTCAGAGAACCTTTGAGGAACAGTGTCTAATAGTATGGTCTTCTCATCACCAAAGATTATATATGAATTATAGCTTACACCCAAGGGTAAAGGCCATAACGATTCAAATAGGTCTAAATCCTTGTCATCATAACTCAAGCAGTAAACCCTATCAGATACCTTCCCCACAGTCATAATCGACCCTTGTTAATGTATTTATTACATAGGTAAATTTAACGGTTTCTAAATTAACGTCTAAATCTCCTAAAGGATATTTTAGCTGTCAAAACCTTCTCACTCTTAAAGAATTTTGATGCAATGTACAGTACCGCCATGGAGAAGACGGCCATATACACTATCCCAATTATTAGGAAACTGTAGTTTTCCAGTAAAGCAGCTCTTGGGGAAGCCAATGTATAAGTGTATGGTATGAGGTAGAGTGGAATCTGGATAGATATTGGGAGAGAGTTAACGTCGGTGAACATGGATACCATCATTGGAACTATCATTAGGAAGTATAGGTAACCAACAAGCGTCTGAGCACTCCTAACATCCTCAGCGAATACCGCTATCAATAATGCCAACACAAGAGATGAAACCATACTTAG
>NZ_JANGFQ010000083.1:0-6656 GCF_024707025.1 Candidatus Culexarchaeum yellowstonense | reverse complement strand
AGAGAATTTTATGGAAAGCCTTTTATAATTTTCATGTGTATTTATTGTTTAGGTTAGGCATGTCCATAGATTGCATAGACTACTTTGAACTTAAAGGTGTATGGGTTAAGGCTTATAGGAATGGTAATATTCGCAAATTAAATGCATTTGAGAAGGGGCTTTTTAGGGCATGCCTAACCTATACGAAAAAGAATGGCGTAATAGTCAATAAGACAGTTCTAGAAATGATTGGAAGGATTATTGAAGTTTTAACGACCACTCCACGTAGGGAAGCTTTGAGGCAGGGTTTTGAGAAGGTTAAAAGCTTAGTTAAAAACAACTTGTTAACTAAAATATTCCCAAAAATATTGGATTGGGTTACAAATTTGGATTATATAATGTATTTGGGGTTCATGGAAATTAACAAACCAGAATACTTAAAGGTTTACTGAGTATGGGTGGCAAACATATAATGGTGGCATGTATACTGGCATATAGTGAGGGATATAAAGATATATTTATGAAGCAATCATTCTAAATTGATGGATGGGAATTTAATTATCGTTAATTTGAATGGTGTTGGTAATGTCGATTCAAATGGATAAGTTTGCTAAGGGGCTTACCCCAATGATTGAAATGGTAAAGGTTTTCAGTCGTATATTAAATGAGGTTGCTGAATTTGAGGAGGTTGAGGGGAGGAGGCTTGATGAAGCTTTAAATGATCTCTTGAATCCGAAAAGGTTGGCTGAATTCTCGAAGCAAATCCCCCCAGATGTTTTTGGGGAGTTTATGGCTGCAATAATGAAGCTTGCGGTTACAATGGCTAAAACACAGAACTTCATGCAACTTCCATTGGATGAGAAGAGGAAACTTGCTTCAGAATTGGAGGAGATTGCAATAAGCTTAGAGAAGGTTGTGGAGAAACTTAGGGGGATGGGGAAGGTTAAGCTTGAGTAAAGTTGATCTTGAAAATACATTCCAGATGCTTTCAAAACCCCTCTCCACATGCTTGGAGTGGGCTTCCTCACTCCCCTCAGAGTTGACGCGAATTTTTCTGGAATCAAGTTTGCCCATGCAATTCATATACAGCATGCTATCCATTGTGAAGACCGATCCAGACATTGACGTTTACATAGAATTGCATGTAACTGGTTGTGCAAGTGAAGCTATTGAATTTTGGGAGAAGTTGGTTGAGGAGATCTACCCAAAGTTGAAGCAACCAATCTTCGTCTACTGGAGTGGAGAATTGGATGTTAATCCAGTGGAGCTTGGTTTAAGGGTGGGTAAATTGCTGGCTAAGATGAGGATATCACCAATAACATTGAAGCACCCCATAGATGCCGTGGAGGAGTTGAAGAGGGAATGGTAGTATGCTACGTGGATTCAAGCATACTCATATCAGCCTTAACCCCAACTGAGAGTAGGCATAGAGAATCAGTGAAAACCCTTGAAGATGTTAAGAGGGGAGGGGGGATCCTCATAACCTCAACATATGCATTCATGGAAGTAGCTAACGTGATATGTAGGAGGATTATGAGTGGACAATGGAGCTTAATTGAACCATTAAATAAATTGGCAACTACCATGGGGAAACTGGGATACAAAACTCTATGCGAAACTCTAACCGGCATGCTACTCCCCACACTAGAGCAACTTGGAGTAAAAGTAATCGAAAACCAAGACTTCTACGTTTTGGAGAAGCTCAACGAGACATATGCTGCAAAGATTTTCAGGGAAGCAATAAAACTCGCATGGATCAACTGTAGAACAAAGGACTTACTACACATAGCAATAGCTTCATTAATGATGAGGAAGCATGATGCTAAACGCATATTAACAGCCGATGAAGAAGACTTCAGCAAAATAAAGAAAACTTTGAAGGATAATCTAAACATAGAAGTGGAAATAGTAAGCCACACAAAATGAGAAACCCCACTTCAAAATTCAAGCAATGAAGGAAAATATGACCATAGCATACCAGCATACAATGAGGAAAGGATTATAGGCGGGATTGAATTGCTTGAGAAGGTGGTTTTGAAGCCTGAGTTTAAGGGGGTTGTTGAAGTCTTCTTGAGTGGTGTGATCAACTTACTTAAGGATGCACTTGTTGAATTAAGTATTTATGGTTCAGCGGCACGTGGGGAGATGCATATAGATGTGTAGAGCTTTGTATAATTCCAAGAGATTTTCCGAAAATTTTGGATTGGGTTAAAAATTTAGATTACATAATGTATTTGGGGTTCATGGAAATTAACAAACCAGAATACTTAAAGGTTTACTGAGGAGTTGTTAAGCTGGAGTTCTTGATTTATGCCGAAGTTGGCTTCAGATGATTGGAGGGGGTGGCTTGAGTATGCTAAGGGCGATTATGAGGAAGCTATTTCCGCACTTAATAGAGGTTCTTTTAAAGAGGCATGTTTTCACGCTCAACAATCATGTGAAAAGTTGCTTAAAGCCATACTGATTAAGAGGGGGATGTTCATACCTATACATGACTTGATGGAGTTAGCGCGGGAGGTTGGAGTTGAAGATCCTACAATATTGAATGAGTTATCGAAGTTAACTATTCACTACTATGCTTCTAGGTATCCTGATGCAACTAGGAGGGCTGGGGTGGAATACTGTTTAGGGATAGCTGAAGAATGCGTTGAGGTTATGAGGAGATTATGGGACACATTGAGGGAATGCTTAGAATAGATATAGGGAGGATTTGGGATGGGAGGCCAGCTATAGATTACCTAGCAGACTATATAGGGCGGTTATCCAAGCTTACAAGGGTGAGGGCTGTGGTGGTTATTGGTTCTAGAGCTCGTGGAACTTGGAAGCCGAGTAGCGATATAGATGCAATTATAGTTGTGGATGAAGCTATACCATACACCAAGTTGCCACCCATTGGAGTGGTGGATCCAAGGATATATACCGTGAAAGAGCTTCTCGAAGCCATAAATGAAGCTGAATATGAAATTATAGAAGCATTCGAGGAGGGGGAGGTGATATACGATGATGGATTATGGAGGGAAATGCTGAAAACATATGAGGAAGTTAAGGAGAAGCTGAAGATACGTAGATATAAGACGGGATGGAGAATACATTCAAAAGATCTAAGCCAACTTGAAGGTTTAAATGAGGGCGGTTGATTTAGCTAGAATCATCCTGATGGAGCTAGGGGTTTGGGGAGCTTTATGAGGAGTGAGCTCATATGATGAGCCATGGGGGCTACTGCATCCGAAAATACACTTATAAGGGATTGTAGGAAGATAATTGCAATTGAAATTATAGGTCCAGGAGAAATTTATGACTGAATCAGATTCTGAATTGGTAGAAGCTCGAATTAGGGAGATTAATGATGCTTTGGATATTCTTAATGGTATATTGGCTAAGCAATTTGAAGAGTTAACGATTTATGAGAAGCTTTCATTGAGATACTTGATCATTCAATTGGTTGAGGCTTCTGCAAGTATATGTATGCGCATACTTTTAAACTTCTATAATGAGGTTGTTGAAGGGTTTCCACAATGCTTCATCAGGCTTGGAGTTAAGGGGATTTTACCCGAAGACTTGGCTTCAAGATTGGCTTCAGCTGCTAGGCTTAGAAACCTCCTAGTCCATAGATACTGGGCCATTTCAGATGAGAGGGTTTATGAGAGCGTTAAGAGAGGTTTAAGGGATTTTGAAGAATTCATAGCATGTGTTAGGGTTTTCCTGAGGAGGGGGGTGAAGTCGTGAGCATACCCACCCCCACTGGAGAATTTAAATATTATAAGATGAGCTTTGAGGAGAGGGGGAGGCTTCTAGATGAGTTGAAGAAGATTCTTGAAGGCGTTAAGGGTATATTATTCGCATACGTATATGGAAGCTTCATTAAGAGGGAGCTTTTCAGGGACATTGACATTGCCATTTGGATTAAGGATAATGAAGACCCCTTCAAATATGAAGTTGACCTCTCATCGAAGATTGAAGTTGACCTTAAAGTTCCAGTTGACATCCACGTGCTTAATGAAGCTCCAATAACGTTTAAACATGTGGTCTTCACTGAGGGGAAGCTCCTATTCTCCATGGATGAGAAAACCAGAATAGAAGTTGTCGATGAAACGATTAGGCAGTATATAGACCTATGTATGCTAAGGTCTCTAGGTGAGGATGGAAAGTGATTAGAGGCTTTGCATCCATTCAACCTTAAACTTCACAGAGACACACCCCATATTATTTCCAAAGCAAATTGAGGAGTTAATGGCTAGGAAACTCATAGTACACAACATTTATGATAGAAACCCCAAAATCTTAGATTGAATTAAAAATTAGAATAAATAATGTATTTGGGGTTTATGGAGATTAATAAGCCTGAATACATTAAGATCTACTAAGCATGATGCTTAAATTGTTCAAATATTGAGGGATCTATGAGGAGTGAAGATGGCTGAAAGGAAGCTTACCCTCGATTCCACGCTACCTAGATTGAGGGAGGTGTTTGAAGAGTTTAAGGGTGTTGAAGTAGCCATACTATTTGGGTCCATGGTGAGGGATGGGTTTAGCGCTCACGACATAGACTTAGCCCTGAAACTGGAGAGGGAGGATTTACTGGAAGTTGGGTGGATTGCGTTTCAGATTGCGAAGGCGTTACACGTCAATGAAGACCGTGTAGATGTTACGCTACTAAACCATGCAAACCCAATACTGCTCTCAAAAATATTGAGGGATGGCATAGTAATCAAAGCTCAGCCGGAAGCCATTGAGAAGCTCCTACAAAGAGCACAGCAAGCACCAGATGCCTCAATTGAGTTTAAGCAGTGGGCTACGCTTGACCCGAAATTGGATAAAGCGATCATAATGTCGAGGGTTGAGGAGATTAAGAGGAATGCAGATTTCATTAGAAATGAAATACTCTGCAAGAGGGTTGAAGAACTAAACTATAAGGATACTTTGGCATTGGAAAGGGCTATGCATAGGATCATAGAGGCAATGCTCGACATATGCAGACACATGGTCTCAGCATACTCCCTAGGATTCATTGAAAGCTATGGTGAATACCCTGAAAAACTTGCGAAGGCAAATAAAATGCCCAGAGACCTAGCTGGGAAAGTTGCTAAGCTTGCAGGCTTGAGGAACATACTCGTACATAGATACATGGAGATTAAGAGTGAAGCCCTATACAAAGCAGCCAAGGAGACTGTGGAGGAAATAGTGAGCGAATTCATGGAATGGGTGAAAAACATAGAGGCAAATAAGCCATCCTAAGAGGGGGAGAAGAATTATTCATCAAAGGTTCCATTTGAAAAACATATGTCATTCAAGGGTTTTGGGATGAGGAGGATTAAATTATCTTTTGCGGGGGGTTTGGAAGTTGAGTTTGCCGATAGGGATAGGGCTATTAAGCAGGTTGAGGATTTCGCTGAGAGGGGGACTAGGTTTCCAGTGGTTGTCTTTGGACCTGAGGGTTGTGGTAAGACTGCATGGCTTAAGCAGGCGGCGGAGATTTTGAAGGGGTTTGGATTCAGCGTTATATACTTCAATCCAGTGAGGAGGGAGTTCTTGGCTGAAGTGGGGATAGAGGGCATTGAGAGGAGGGCCCTTGAAGTTTTGAAGCAAGCTTCTTCAGTCAATGCGTTGGCTGGCTTCATAGGTTACGTTATAGATTTTGCGAGGGAAGCTATAAGGCTGGGTAGGGGGAGGATTGCGGTGATCGTTGATGATGCTTTCCAGTTCATTGGGGGTAGGGAGGCATCCTTCTTCGTGAAGGGGTTGCTTGAGGTAATTGAGCATCCGCCAGAAGGCTATGAGAGGATAGTGGCTATTGCAGCGACGAGTGAGGGTGAATCGAGGAGGGAGATTGGTAGGCATTTGTGGGCTAATTTAATGCCTATGTGGAATATGCCTAAGATGGGGTTTGAGGAATTGTATGGGAAGTTGCCCGACCCGAAGCCGAAGTTCGAGGATGTTTGGGCTATATGTGGAGGTAATCCGAGAATCCTCTCCCAACTCTACGAAGCCAAATGGGATATTGATATGGTGATCGCATGGCTCATTAGAATGAAGGATTTAACGAGAAGCTTCGTGAAGAGGTGGGAGCCATATCTCAAGAAGGTTGTTGAAGACCCCCAAAGCTTATGGGAAGAGGATTTCCCAAGCGAATTAAAGGGGGAGTTGATAGCGAAGAACCTCATAGTACACAACATTTATGATAGAAACCCAAAATTCTGGATAGATGAACCGCCTCCAGAGAAGGATTTGGAGCTTGGAATTGGAAGGGACGTTGCATGGCAAACACCAATACACAGAGAAGCAGTTAAGAGGGCAATAACACAATATTAACAATGTTACAATGCAATTAAACTATATTTTAGAAGAATTCTATGGAAATCCTTTTATAAGTTTTATGTGTATGGGAGTGGGTTTCCTCACTCCCCTCAGAGTTAACGCGAATTTTTCTGGAATCGAGTTTGCCTCTGCAATTCATATATAGTATGCTACTCCCAATACTAGAAGACCCTTTTAAGAGTGAAACACAATAGAGCAACCTTAAAGATAAGGAATTGTTTATGTGCGTGGGGGGTATGTCTGAAGCAATTTATGAGAGTCTTGAGATAACTGTGGAAGATTATGAAAAGTATAAGGGGAAACATGTGGTAATTTACAAGAATAAGATAATATCTGAAGGGTTAAGTTCAATTGAAGCTTTG
>NZ_JANGFQ010000082.1:0-6736 GCF_024707025.1 Candidatus Culexarchaeum yellowstonense | reverse complement strand
GTTGAGGGGCTTAGAAGACTTGCAGAGACAATAAGGGGGAATGGAGCTATAGCAATAATACAATTAAATCATGGAGGTGGAAGATCATCATCAAAGATAACTGGAGAGAAACCCATAGCACCATCAGCAATAAAACTTGAGGGGTGGACTGAAGAACCCAGGGAGATGACCCTAAAAGACTTTATTGAAGTTAAAGAAGCATTCAAAAGAGCTGCAGATATAGCTGTGAAGGCGGGATTCCATGGAGTTGAAATACATGGAGCACATGGATTCCTACTAAACCAATTCACATCACCAATAACCAATAGACGCCTAGACGCATATGGAGGAACCTTCGAAAAGAGGATTAAATTCCCATTGGAAATAGTGGAGGAGGTTAGGAGGGTTATTGGAGGGGGGAGGATACTATCATATAGGATTGGAGCTGATGACATGATGCCGGGGGGAGTAACCATAGAGGAATCCATGAAATTTGCAGTGAAACTTGAAGAATGCGGGGTTGACGTTATAAATGTTTCAGGGGGGTTATGCGGCTCCAGACCTCCAAATCTAACAGGTCAAGGATACTTCATCCCCCTAGCTGAAAAGATAAAATCTAAGGTTAAAATACCAGTAATAGGGGTTGGAGGGATAAGAGATCCAGATTACGCCAACAACGTAATTAAAAGTGGAAGAGTGGATTTAGTTGCAGTTGGAAGAGCCATGCTTGAAGATCCAAAATGGGCGGAGAAAGCTCTAGAGAAGATTAAATCAAAAACTACTTGAGCGATTGAACCCTCTTGGACAATTGCTCCATAAGCTTCTCCTCCTCAATGGCATGCCTCTCTTCAAGGGTTAAATCCTCTGGAAGCCAGCTTGGCTTATCCTTCTTACCCTCAAAATACTTTCTAATAGCTCTCCTCAAAGCACCCACAGCAAGAACTCCACAATGATATTTAACGCTTGGTAGTCCTCCCAACTCTTCAGTTATAGTTTTCCAATCAATATTCCAAGCCTCTTCAAGACTCTTACCCTTAATCATCTCAGTCATTATGCTTGCAGCAGCAATGTTAGCTGCACAACCATAACTCTCGAAACTAGCCTTCTCAATGGTTTTACCATCACTTGAAAGTTTAATGTATATTGCAATCATATCTCCACAAGCCAAGCTACCCGCAGTTCCATGTATCTCTGCATCTGGTATTGCCCCAAGATTCTTAGGATTCCTAAATAACTCCAAAACCTTGGGGGAATATATTAATGGTATTCTACTGGACAAACCCCATCACCCCGATTTAAATGGGCTAATAGATCTAACCCTACCCACAGCTTTAGGGATATTCTCCAAAACGTATTTTATGTCATCAGAACTATGCATTGGCGTAACCTTCATCAATATACTTCCATGAGCCTCTTCAAACCTCCTACCAATAGCTATTAGGACGTGGCTTGGCTGAAGAATCCTACTGGTACATGCACTACCACTTGAAACGTATATCCCCCTCAAACTAAGCTCCACAGTTAAAGCTTCACCTTCACAATATATGAAGCTTATGTTAACATTATCTGAAACTCTACGCCCCCCTCTAGGACCATTAAGTATGGAGTGATCCACCGAGTTTAGAATTCCATCTATGAGCATATCCCTAAACCCCATCATCTTAGAATTAAATTCACTAAAATTATTCATCATAACCTCCACAGCCTTAGCGAAACCACATATTGCTGGAACATTCTCCAATCCAGGCCAAAGCCTCTGCGTACTTAACTGACCATAAAGTATTGGTTCAAGGTTCAATCCATCCCTAACATATAGGCATGCAGCCCCCTTAGGGCCGAAAACCTTATGACTACTGAAACTAGCTAAATCCACACCCAAATCCTTTAAGTTAAATTTAACTCTACCAAGAGCATCCACAGCATCCGTGTGTAAAACTATATTCTCATCACGATCCTTAACAACCTCAACAATCCCCCTCAAATCCTGTATAACGCCAATCTCATGATTAACTATCCCCACACTAACCATAAGAGTATTGGAATCTATAAGCGAGGATAAAGCATCTAAATCCACAAACCCCTCACCATCCACAGGTATCTTAACCACTTCAAAACCATATTTAGCCAAACTCTCAGCTGCATGAATTACACTTAAATGCTCAATACTTGAAACGAGAATCTTCCTCCTAGAAGAATCTCCATGAGCCTTTGCAAAACCTAAGACAGCCAAATTATTGGCTTCAGTTCCACTATGGAGGTAAACTATTTCATCTGAATTGCATCCTAAAGCCCTAGATATAACCTCTGAGGATTTAACTAGAACTTCATAAGACTCCCAACCAACCTTATGCGTTATAGATGGATGACCATAACCATAAGAAACATAACAATCGACCATAGCTTTAAGAGCCTCGGGAAATATTAACCCAGAATTCTCAGAATCCAAATAAACCTCCCTAGGTGGAATCCCATGAAGCTTAATTAAATCCTCAGCATCACGTTTAATTTCACTACCCATAAACACATACCAAATAACAATGGTAATAATTAAATAAAAATGTTACCAAACATTATTTAGAGATGAGTATAAATGTTGAATGTAGAGGAGATAAGGAAAGACTTCCCAATACTCTCAAGGGAGATTAATGGTAAGAGGCTAATATACTTCGACAATGCAGCCACAACACAGAAACCAGTACAAGTGATAAATAGGATTATGGAATTCTACATGAAAAACCATGCAAACATACATAGAGGTATACACACATTAAGTCAAGAAGCATCACAACTATACGAGGAAGCTAGAGAAACAATTGCAAAGATGATAAATGCAGATCCAAGGGAGATAGTATTCACAAAGAATACCACTGAAGCCATAAACATAATAGCATATACATGGGCTCTGAGAAAGTTGAAGAGTGGAGATGAAATAATAACATCATTAATGGAGCATCATAGCAACATAACACCATGGATAACACTATCACAATTAATAGGGGTGAAAGTGAAGTTCATAGGGGTAAATGCAGATGGAAAACTAAAGATGGAAGATATACCAAAACTAATAAACAAAAGGACAAAGCTAATAACGATAACACATGCCTCCAACGTCCTCGGAACAATAAACGACGTGAAAGGGATAGTGAAGATAGCACATGAAAATGGAATTCCAGTAGCAGTGGATGCAGCACAATCAGCACCACACATACCAATAAACGTGAAGAATATGGATTGCGAATTCCTAGCCTTCAGCGGACACAAAATGCTTGGACCATCAGGAACAGGAGTCCTATACATTAAAAGCGAAATACTCAAGGAAATTGAACCAACAGTTAGTGGTGGAGGGACAATAAAGAATGTTAAATGGATTCCGGAAATGGGGACATGCAAAATAGATTGGGGGGAGGGACCTGAAAAGCTGGAAGCTGGAACACCAAACATAGCTGGAGTAATAGGGCTTGGTGAAGCAGCCAAATACCTAATGAAGATAGGGTTGGAGGAAGTTGAAAAACATGAGAGGATGCTAGTAGAAGAAACCATGAAAGGGTTGATGGAAATAGGGGATGTCAAAATTTATGGACCGAAAAATCCAAATGAAAGGGTTGGTATAGTGGCATTCAACATCAATGGATTAAACCCACATCAAACAGCACTAATACTAGACCAATATGGAATAGCAGTGAGAAGCGGATTCCACTGCGCAGAACCAATACACCAAATAATTGGAGCAGAGGAGGGTAGTGTAAGGGCAAGCTACTACATATACAACACAAAACCAGAAGTGGAAGAAATGCTCAATGTAATTAGGGAGATAGTGGAGATGAAGAGGGATGGAGAAGTACGTTAAACAAATCATAAAGGCATGTGGAAAGGAAGCAGACTACATAGTTGTATTGAAAATGGACAAAACGATGGAAGCCATGGAGAAATTGAAGAATGAACTAAAGGAGGCAATGGATTTCGGAGGACTATACATTAAGGGGAAATTCAATGGAACTGAACTAAACATATTCAGAACGGGGAAAATACTTGTTAGAGGAATTGATAACGAAGAAGATTTAAAGAGAATTCTAAACAAAATCTTCAGCTAGGGAGATGAATAGAATTGCAAGAGGAAGTGGAAGTTAAAACCCACACAGCACTACACGTATTGAAGGGAGCTGTTAGAAAGGTTTTGGGAGCTAAATGGACTGCAAGCGTATACGTTAAAGGGAATCATGGAAGATTAACAGTTCAATATGATAGGAAACCATCACAAGAAGAATTGAAGAGGATAGAGGAATTAGCAAACAAGAAGGTTTTGGAGAATGTGCCAGTGAAGGTTATTGAAATGGATAGAGGTGAAGCGGAAAGAGTCTTTGGAGATGAAATGTACGATCTATTCCCAGTACCAGAAGATGTGAAGACCTTATCCATAGTCATAATAGAAGATTGGAACATAAATGCATGCAACAAGATGCATACAAAAACCACAGGGGAAATTGGTTACATAAAGATAGAAGATGCGAGATTTAGACCTTCAAAGAAGCTTCTAGAAATAAGTTTCAATGTAACTTCATGATTTCAGATTATAAGCATCTTTCAATGTGAAGTTAGAGAATATTTTGAAATTAACTGGCCATACGCTATTACCGAATACCCAGTTTATATTAAACTTAGTATGGCTCAATTATCTCTATTTCAGCTTCTTTAACTCCTGGAACTGATTCAGCAGCTTTCTTAACGCTTAGAATCAAGTATCTTGCAAGTGGACACATGAAGGATGGAACTGTTAAACTCATCTTTATTTTAACTTTACCCTCAGAGATTATGGATACATCCTTTATAAGTCCCATATCCACAACGCTCAATCCAACTTCTGGATCTATAACCTCCTTAAGCTTATCCATAATTGCAGACACCAAGATTTCATTCCCACTCAAGAAATATGCACCAACACATCATTTGGACTTGCATATAATTAAATGTTTCCAAAGCTCCCTAGAACCCCCTTCTAAGAGCCTTCCTCTCAGCTTCCATAATCTTCTCATAAAATGCATCTGAAGCTTCCTTGAAGGATTCAAGTATTGGTTTAACTGTTCTAGCGTTAAGCCCTCTACCGGCAAGGGCTATTGCAGCCAACTTCCCATACTCGGATATTAGCTTAGCATTCTCAATTGCTTCTTCAACGATCCTCCTCTCCTCGGAATTAAGTTTAGATCCACGTTTACCCACAATACTCTTTACAATATCTTCATCAACATCAAGTGGTGCAATGAGCTTTGAACCACAAACTTCACATTTAACTTCTACATCCAAATCATTTATCCTAATAGGCTTCCACCAATCCCAATTCTCAACACAAACGAAGAATCTAACTTCATTTAGCAATCTTGCCTTAGTGGCTTCAATTAGAACTCTCCTCAACCTTTCAGGTGGAATTATCTCACTTCTCATGGATATCTTCTCCAATCCAATTCTAGATGTGGGCGATAAATCTTCAACCTCGAAGCATTTAAGCTCCCTAACCCCTGAAGATAGATCCTTAAGGAATGATTGAGCAGTATTCACATCTATATCCATGGACAAATACTCTTTCAAAGCCTCCTCATATATAACTGACCCCTTAAACAACTCCACAAGTCTACGCATACCAATACTGGCTGCATCCATATCCTTCGATATAGCTCCAAACCTCCTCGCAACATGCATAAGCCTATACTTGAATAAGCCAGACCTCTCAGCCAGCCTAATAGACCTCTCCCTAACGTCAGATTCACTCAACCTAATTATTAAATCCCTAACATCCTCAACTTTCACATCCTCAGAAGCTTTAACCACAATCCTATATGGGTCTTCTTGAATCTCCACGGAATGACCTAAAAGCTCAGATAATGCATCCCCCAAAACCCTTGATAAAGCCCTATTGGCTAGATGGCCTAGATGTGTTGTTAAAATTATGAGTTCACCCCACTTCTCCAAAGTTACAACCCTATCGCTTGGAATTGGAAGCCCCCTCTTAACTTGCTCAAAAACATGATTTAAAGCCCTCTTAAGAGACTCCAGCTCCACAGGATACTTTCCAGCCAACTCCATTACAACATCATCCAATGAAGCTCCAGAGCGAAGTCTAGATTCAACGTAACCCCTAACCCTACCAACTTCTTGAGCCACAGCATAGGGAACTGGAATCTCCTCCCCAACCCAACTTGGAATAGCGCCAGTTGGATCACTATCTGGAGCCACATATATCCTATCACCAACAACCTCCTTAATCTTCCATAAACTCCCCCTGAAAACTATCTTCCTCCCTGGATCACCATACTCTGAAACGAAAACCTCATCTAGGAAACCTATGGGCACATTATCCTCAACATTCACAACCAAATACTTCTTCTCATCAGGTATCATGGATAGATTTTCGAAGAAGTATTCATATACACTCCTACTATTCCTAGGTGCAAGTACAACGCCATCTTCGAAGGAAACCCATGCAAGTCTAGGATACCTATTATGCATATAATTTAAAACTGATATGAGATCATCCCTACATATATTGGAGTATGGGTATGAACCTTTAAGTACATCTAGAATTTCATCGAAACTCCACCTCTTCCTATACATTAATAATGAAGCTATTTGATGACATAGGACATCGAAGGATTTCTCGGGAACCTTAACTGGCTCAAGCTCCTCATTCAATGCAGCTCTACATATAACCATAGCTTCAAGGGTGTCTTCAGGGTCGGCTGTAACTATAACCCCATTGGAAACTCTA
>NZ_JANGFQ010000081.1:0-6792 GCF_024707025.1 Candidatus Culexarchaeum yellowstonense | reverse complement strand
ATCAAAAACCTAGTGTCAATACAACTTGCAGCAATGTTAGCAACAATTAACTTCATTTAACGCGAATTATAGTCTATTTTAGGATTTCCGTAAACATAATAAAACATTTTAATTGAAAACTTATAAGAAAGAACACAATATATATGAACTTTATCAACTTTATCCTTGTAAATTCATCTACCATCGTTTCATACAATCTCAGCATGAACTTATTAAACTATAAACAAATGGTTACTGGTATAAAACGCTTAGCAAAGAGTTAAAATACTTAGTTAAGTTCCTATGTTATATACGTCAAGGCAACTTATGTGAAGCTTGCTAAGTCTTATTCCTAGCAGTATATAGCTAATAAAGTGGCATGATTCTTCAATAGCTTAATAGAAATTCTTATATACAGTAAGTCCCATCTAAGATATATCTAGTATGACTAGCATGAAATCCTATAGTAAGGGTATAACAAAACTGCAAACCATAATACTGTTAATAGTGGTGCTCGTAGCCTGCGTAGTAGGCTATTTCGTCTATTTACAACTTGCGCCTAAACCTATCGTTGTTAAGAATCCTGGCGTCATAGTTTACGCTAGACCAGGCGAACCTCTCAGCTTTGACCCAGCTTACGAGACTTGGTACGGGGTTAGAGAAATAGTACAAAACGTTTATGAAACCTTAGTCTTCTACGATGGCTCTTCTGCCGATAAATTCATACCATTATTAGCTGAAAGTTGGTATACAAGCCCAGACGGACTAACATGGGTTTTCAAAATAAGGAAGGGGATAAAATTCCATAATGGGGAAATATTGACACCTCAAGACGTAGAATACTCCTTGGAAAGATGCATAATACAGGATAGAGCTGGTGCCAGAGCATATCTGCTCACATATCCCCTAACAGGTATTCCAACAGTTCGTGCAGTGAACTTCAAAGACATTAACAAGGTGAGGGAGGTAGGTATGACAATAGATAATGCCATAGAAAGCAATGCTACCCACGTCATATTGCATCTAAAGTTCCCATACCCCCCATTACTCTCTGTTCTTTGCCAGAGCTGGTTTTCAGTTATGAACAAGAAGTGGTGTGTTGAGAAAGGGGACTGGCCTGGATTCAATAAGTCCGACCCCACAACCTATGAGACTTGGCCTCAATGGAATAATCCTCCAAGGGAGAATTTACCCCATAGATTTGAAATGTGCGGTACTGGTCCGTTCATGCTAGAATCTTATACGCCTGCCACTCAAACGGTACTTAAACGTTTCGACGATTATTGGAGGGGACCTGCAAAGATTGAAAGGATCATTATACAGTATGTACAGGAATGGTCTACTATGAAACTGATGTTACAGACAGGGGATGCTGATATGATATTGGCTTCAGCTGCCCATTACGATGAATTAACAGGTATGGAAGGGGTAACCTACTATGAGTTGGATACGCCTCTCATATGGTACATACAGTTCAACTTCGCCATATCACCCGACAGCCCCTTCATAGGTAGTGGAAAATTGGACGGCAATGGTATACCACCAGATTTCTTCGCAAATCCAGATGTCAGGAAAGCCTTCGCCTACGCCATCAATTATGATAGAATAGTGAAGGAAGCCTTCTCAAGTAAACTACGCCCCTCCAACCACTTCAATCTGATAGGCCTTCCATATTACTGGGCAGATGCTCCTAAATACACCTATGACCCAGATAAGGCTGTATACTACTTTAAGAAAGCTTATAACGGTACACTTTGGAATGTTGGCTTCAAATTCACGTTATTCTACACAGCTGGATGGCCTGAGGTTAAAATAACATTTTCTGAGATAAAAAAGGATATTGAAGCTTTAAATCCAAAATTCCAAATAGAGTTAAGAGAAGTTGAATTAGCTGCAGCCAACCAATACTTCCTTTCAAATCAGTGGGTAATAGAGATGGATGGTAGGAAACCTGATATGGCTGACCCACATAATCACGCTTACATGTTCTATCACAGTACAGGGACTTGGCCTCAGTATCAACATTACTCTAACCCCGAAGTAGATAAGCTAGTTGATGAAGGTATTAAGACCATGGACCCCTCCAAGAGGGCTGAAATATACAAGAAGCTTTGCCAATTAGTGTTTGAAGATTGCCCCAGCATTGTCGTTGTACAAGTCACGAAAAGATGGTATCAGAGGACATGGGTAAAGGGTAATCCATATTATAACCCAATGTTCGTAGGACCATTCTTCTACGGTCTAGAGAAGGGTGGTTAAAGGGATCAACAAAATCTTTAATTATTTTTTTATAAAACTTTATTTTCGATGGTGATAATATGCGTCTCAGAGACTATATAATACGTAGGTTGCTTCTACTCCCATTAGTCTTGTTAGGCGTTATGCTAGTAATATTCGTAATAATGCAAGGTTTTACGCCTGCCCAACGAGCTGTAGCCTTTATACAGACTAAAGAGGAAATGCTATATATTGGTGATATCATAAAGCGCTATCATTTAGATGAACCTTTCCACATTCAATTCTTTTACTGGTTTAATAATGTTTTGCATGGAAACTTAGGTTACTCTGTTAGCGCCAATATGCCAGTAAGTCAAGCTATACTCACTTATTTCCCGGCTACTGTGGAGTTAGTGTTTCTAGCTATCCCTCTAATGTTACTTCTAGGTATGATGTTCGGAATATTAGCTGCCGTGTATAAGGATTCTGTTATAGATCATGTAGTGAGATTTTTCTCTATAAGTGCATGGTCTCTCCCAACATTCTGGTCTGCAATTATTTTGCTAGCTATATTTTATGGAGTTTTTGGAATTTTCCCACCCGGCAGATTAAGCGTTCAAACAGTATTATCGTTATCTCAAACTCGTTTCATATCATATACTGGCATGTATATAATTGACGGTCTTCTGAACGGTAGACCAGATGTCAGCTGGGATGCCTTAAACCATGTAATCCTCCCAAGTCTAAACTTAGCCATACTATCATCAGCTTTACCAATGAGGATAATGCGTTCCAGCATGCTAGAAGCATTAAGTAAGGAGTATATAACGGCTGCTAGAGCTAAGGGGTTAAGTAAATGGGCTGCTATATGGAAGCATGCTGTAAAGAATGCACTCATACCCATGATAACAGTAGCTGGAACCATGGTAGCAAATTTAATTACCGGTGTAGTGATAACTGAAACTGTCTTTGCCTATCCCGGATTGGGAAAGTTTGCAGCTGGAGCAGCTATGAGTCTAGATATGCCTGGCATATTAGGATTTGCACTCTTCGCCGCCACAATTTATGCCATCACAAACTTAATAGTTGATGTACTCTACTGCCTCATAGATCCTAGGATAAAATATTAAGTAATGAGGTGAAAATAATGTCTTCAACTAAATTATTCCTGAATGAACTTCTATTCACGTTTAAAAGAATGAAGGAAAGCCCCCTTTCAATAGCGGGTTTAGCTATAGTGACATTTTATATATGCCTAGCAATAGCAGCTCCAATACTAGCTCCTCCACAACCTGGTAGAGACCCATATATAATGCCAAGTTATGGTATCTCCCCCATACCTAGACCTCCATCTAAGGAAGCCATATGGGGCACCACCGAAGGGCAATACGATCTGTATTATGGATGTATATGGGGGACGAGAACAGCTTTTAGGACTGGCATTATCACTACAATTGCCGTGGTGATACTGGGCATCATAATAGGCTCCATAGCTGGTTACTTTGGAGGTAAAGTGGATGAAATTATCATGCGTATAACTGACATATTTTACGCTATACCTACAATCGTATTAGCTATGGCCATAGTTGTCTTGCTCGGGGTCGGTTTAGATAATGTCATAAAAGCCCTAATAATAGTGGGTTGGCCTACTTATGCTAGACTTATGAGAGCTGAGATCCTAAGAATTAAAAATGAAGATTACGTAGAAGCCGCTAAAGCCGTAGGTTGTTCAAACTTCAGGATACTGGTCAAGCATGTACTTCCAAATGCCATATATCCTGTCTTAATAATGGGCTCTATGAATATTGGAAACACTGTACTAGCAGCTTCCGCTCTAAGTTTCTTGGGTTTAGGTTCTCCAGCTGGCTATGCAGATTGGGGTTCCCTAATATCCCTCTCCAGAAATTGGATACTGGGTTTACCGGGAAATCCCTTAGCCTTCTGGCATACCTACACGATACCAGGCCTCTTCATCTTCACATTCGTCTTAGGCTGGAACTTATTAGGAGACGCCTTCAGAGACATGCTGGATCCTCTAATTAGGAGGAGGTGAGAGGTTTGGAGGAGGAAAAGGTGCTGGAGGTAAACAACCTCGTAATTAGATTTTACACCTATGCTGGTGTTGTGAAAGCTATAGATGATGTCTTCCTCTACCTTAAAGATGGAGAAATATTAGGAGTTGTGGGTGAAACTGGTTGTGGAAAAACAGTTACTGCTCTATCCACTTTACGCCTCATCCCCAATCCTGGGAAAATTGAAAGAGGAGATATTTTCCTAAAGACGGATGAAGGCTTAGTGAACTTAATGGAGAAGGATGAGAAGTATATGGAAAAAATAAGGGGACGTTATATTTCCATAGTTTTCCAAGAGCCAGGCGCTGCTCTTGACCCCATATATAAAATAGGTGAGCAAATAGGGGAAGCTTTACTTATTCATAGGAGGAATCATTACTACTCCGAAGTTCTAAAGAGTATAGAAGAGAAACTTAAAGTTGAGAAAAGCCCATTGAGGAGGTTCATATTAAAATTAGAACTAAAAATATGTAGGGAGTTAATTAAGGATCCAAACTCCGCTTATTCAATTCTACTTAGTTTCCCATTTCTAAATGAAGTAAATAAGCTTGTGGAAAATCTCATCAAAAATGATGCTATATTCCTCTTAAGAGCTATGGGTATACCAGACCCTGAGAGAACATATAACAGATACCCCCATGAGCTGAGTGGTGGTATGAAACAAAGGGCGGTAATAGCTATGGCTCTAGCTTGCAATCCCAAGATACTGATAGCTGATGAACCAACGACAAATTTAGATGTAACAATAGAAGCTCAGATATTACATTTAATAAGAGAGTTGAGAGATAGATTCAATTCCTCAATACTCTACATAACACATGATTTCGGAATAGTTGCTGAAATATGTGATCGTGTAGCAGTTATGTATGCTGGTAACATATGCGAAATAGCTGGAGTGGAAGAGATATTTAGGAAGCCATTACACCCATACACGAAGGCGTTAATTGAATCCATACCAAGACCTGGCAAACCATTCAAATCAATACCAGGTACCATACCCAACTTGATCAATCCACCCAGTGGTTGCAGATTTCATCCCAGATGCCCTCATGCCATGGAGATATGCTCTAAAGAAACACCAAAAGTAAAGGAGATAGAAAGAGATCACCTAGTAGCATGCCACCTCTATAGGTGATATTATGATACCCCTAATAAGAACGTACAAATTAAAGAAATATTATGAAATACTAGAGGGGGGCATAATAAGGAAGAAGATAAATTATGTTAGAGCCGTTGATGATGTAACCTTCTCAATATATAAAGGTGAATGTCTGGGCTTGGTTGGAGAATCCGGTTGTGGTAAGACAACTCTAGGGAAATTGATACTAAAATTACTTGACCCCACATCTGGCCACATATTCTTCGGAGCACCCTCAGAAGTGCTTGAAGAATTGGAAGCATATTTAAATGAGAATAAATCCGTTAAAGAGGATAGAAAGATAAAGGAGTACATAGAAAATTATGACATAACAACCTTCAAAGGGAGCAAACTTAAAAATTTGAGGAGGAAAATGCAGATAGTCTATCAAGATCCCAGAACCTCCTTAAACCCCAGAATGTTCGTAAAAGACATAGTTGGAGAACCACTCATAGTACACGGACTTGCCAAAGGTAGGGAGGTTGAGGAGAAAGTCTTAGAAATGCTGGAGTTGGTGGGGCTTAGTAAGGAACACTTGTATAGATACCCCCATGAATTCAGTGGAGGTCAAAGGCAACGTATAGCCATAGCCAGAGCCCTCATAACTAGACCTGATTTCGTCGTATTAGATGAACCCACCTCAGCCGTCGACGTATCGGTAAGAGCGAAATTACTAGAATTATTCTTAGACCTCCAAAAGAAGTTCAATCTCACATACCTATTCATAAGCCACGACCTAAACATCGTTGAATGCATAAGTAGCAGGGTAGCTGTCATGTACCTAGGCAAAATCATAGAAACAGCCCCCACATCCGAAATATTCAAGAAACCACTCCACCCCTACACCATAGCTCTAACTTCAGCCACACCAATACCAGACCCCTCCCTAAGGAGGAGAGAGAAGGTAATACTTAAAGGTGAAGTCCCAAGCCCCATAAACCCACCAAGCGGCTGCAGATTTCACCCAAGATGCCCTCAAGCCATGGAAATATGCTCCAAAGAAACACCAACATTAAAAGAAGTAGAGAAAGGCCACCTAGTAGCCTGCCACCTATACTTCAAATAAAATACATCATTTTCTGATGTTTTAATGTTAAATATACAGATGTCTAGCCCTAACAAATTTAATACATGAAAAATCAAAGAATATAGAAATGCATCTCTAAAGTCTAACAATACGCCTAACTAAAATAAATTATGAAAAACTCTTCCAAGAACTTCTTATCTAAACACCACTAGGATCAAGCCTACCGAAGGTCAACCACAATAATGCTATCATACACGTAGCTCATCTCTCCCTCAAAAGTTGCTCAGTCGCACCACTGAGATCTATTGGTATTCTACCCTCAATTTTCTCAAGCTCAAACAACTTCTCCACAGCCTCAT
>NZ_JANGFQ010000080.1:0-6857 GCF_024707025.1 Candidatus Culexarchaeum yellowstonense | reverse complement strand
CCTTCAGCCATTCATATGCCTTCTCAACGTTTTCAGGGTATAGTTTGCTTATCAATATGTAGTTTAACCCCGATATTGGTCTTATTGGACCTGTAACTTCTATCCAAATGTAGTTTGGTCTCTCGGCAATCTTCCCTATGACTATGTCTCTCCCCTTGTTGAATGCATATTTGAATATTACGTATTCAATTTCCTCCCACATCCTCTCCAAAATCTCCTCATTTATCTCGCTCATGCCAACCTCCCTACCACATTTTACGCATTTAGTCAATTTCACTTATTCCCTACTATTGGGGTTTGCATTGGACATTTACCGTTTGGCTTTAGCTTCAATACGCAGTATCTTTTAACCCAACTAAGCCTTCCACGGTATGGTGCACTGTATATGCAGTTCATACATTGATTTTCAGGGTTCCTAGCATGTTCAAGAAGTATCTTCTTGACGGTTTCGATGTCTCCACATACATCCCTTACATCCCTCCTATTCCAAAATCTTTCTGCAACCTTATTTAATCCATCTTCATTTATTCCCATATATTTCACCAATAAACGTATGCGGTAAACATATATTTAAACATTTTCAAATATGATTTACAGTAAAAGTTTGGAACTCAAAACATAATTGAAAATTCAATTCAAACCTAGACTAACATGTGCAAAATCAATATGACATGTAACATGAGTTTTTAGCAAAAGAATAAAGAAGTATTTACGAAAAAGTATTGATACGTCACCAATCTTCAAGTATAAGTTTCACTCCTCTAACCCTCTTAAAACATTTGAACCTAGCCACCTTAACTCTTCCTGCAATGTTTACCTTTACATCCGTATCCTCATTTAATTCGGCATTATTGTCCAGGTCCTCCATAAGTGGATATAGCACTATGATGTCATGTTTCTCTGCAATTTCACATACCCTTGCAATCATGGATAATGGCAGCACGGTGATTATTATGTTGCAATTATATTTCAATGCCAAATCAACTATCTCCTCTGCATCAATGAAGAATGTCTTATTTGGGATGAATATTTCAACTCCACGATCTTGGAGGACCTGTAGCTGAGCCTTCAATGGTTTATGCTTACTACACCATAATGCCCTCATTTCCCAATCACCTTACCACAAGTTACACATCTACCATTCATAATATGCTCATGTCTACAGAATGCTTGTACTAGTAATGTGAATTTATCCTCGCTTTTCTCTACAACTTTATCTTCTTTTATGGCTTTACGTTCCTCCCTAATTTTAGGCTTCACTTCAAATGTCAATTTACTGTTCATTGTTGCCAGGAATACTGTTAACTCTACGTCTGGGTCCATGAACTCAATTTTTAATGGTGAATTTCCACTTAAATTTAGGGTTATGTAGTCGCATATCAATGGAAGGTTAAGTATATTTGTCAATTGTCTTCCATCATAATATGATTTCACTTCACTATTGCTTTTCGAATCAATATATATTACTTCATCGACATATGGTTTGAAATCTTTTGTGAAGGATCCATGATCACCATTCGAATATATTTGTAGCTCCTTACCATTTGCCTTCAACACTATCCTTTGATCGTATTCAACTGCCTGCTTCACTGCTTCATATAATGGCTTCGCTAGGACCTTAACCCTACATTCATAATCAAAGTTTGGCTCAGGAACTTCAACTAATTTTGGTTTGAGTAATGGTATTATATGCTTCTGCCCTTGAAACTTCACAACCATACTTCTACCATCACATTCCAATGTTACCGATTCATCTAATTCGCTACTCCTCCCAGGCATCTTTAACCCTCTTAAAGCTTTATATAGCATCTTCAAATCAGCTGCAAAGCATCCTTCTTTATCGACGTGGTAATCTATCATCAACCTCTCCATCATCTTCAATTTTAGTGTTGAGGTCCTCTCCACATTGATCGTGTTTAAAACCATGTTTTCATCTGAAACTCTGAATGTAGGCTCGGAATCGAATTTCAAAATGTATTTTACAATCTCCCTCAATATTACCCCATCGATCGTTAAGCGGAATGTTGCGTTATCCATAAACCTCCCCCATTAGAGGACCTAAACATAGGGTTATGTCCGCAGAAAAAATAAAAAAAAGAAAAAGTTTATGTTTGGATGTTTTGCTCTCTTTCCATTTTTTCCAATGCCTTCTCTAGGTAAACGTTCTTATATCTGACGATTTTCAGCGGGTAATGCGGAGACATTATCACAGCTGTACTTCTCTCTGGTATCCTTTCGATTTGATGATACCACTCTAACTTCCATCTTTTCGGAGTTGTTGTCTCATACTCTACTAACTTCAGTTCAAATCTCTTAACCTTTGTTGAAACGTAACTTCTGCCAACTTCTCTACCATTTTCATCTACTGTTATATACTCTTCCCAATCCAACACAATTTCAAGAACTGGGGGGTCGTATCTGTGCCAACGAACCCCTGCAGGTGCAAATGGTTGTAACCTGATTGCTCCAGCCCTTGTTCCTTCATAGCCAAATAGAACTCCATCACTAACCTTCTCTATGAACCAAACATTTTTACAGCAAGTTATGTATTCAGCCCTATTCTCTGTAATTTTTAATGTTGCAAGATCCCAATTGTCAAACTCCTTCGCTGTTCTGAATGCATCCAACATGTAATTGAAAAACTCATGGTTGGAGCATTTGAAGACTACACGCATTACATTCACCTCATAGATTTTTGAAGAACGATAGATACTTGCTTTCATCATATTCCAATACTAGTACAGTTTCTCCATAGAAGTTTCTAGTGATCTTTGCATGCTTTGCTGATGCAATGAGAAAGGCGATATCCGTCAATTCAGGTCTTACACCTTCAATATCTGGCCGTACTGTTGCAAGGGTACCACTTAAAAACGCTTTAACTTCTTCCCTAGTGTCAAACATGTACATGTCAATGTCCGCTGGCATAGTCTTTGGAACTATAACCGCATATGCCGACTTCCTTCCAGCTTCCCTACTTTCCATTATGACACCTCCCAATTAATTATTGTATGGGTTACATATAAAGTTTACTGTAAACAATTACAGTATAAGCTACAAAAAATAAAGAAAAATAATGAAAAAATAAAAAAAGTTTATTGTGTTGTTGTGGTTGATCGTTACGCTCTCAGCTCTTTTATCAACTCTTTTAGTTGATCTTCCCATCTCTTTACATGGTGTTCAATGTCTATTATGATGTCATATTTCAGCGGTACCGCTCCGACAACTTCGCATAGATATCTTATTGATTCCATAAGTTTCTCTAATGCTTCCAAATAGGTGGCAAACTTTAATCTCTCCATGTTCTCACCCTATTGCTTTAGCCATCTTTTCAGCTGCTTCGCTTACCTCACCATATTCCTTATTCATCTTCTCTAAAGTTTCAGCAACGATCTTTAGGAACTCCACAAGTCTACCGCTCTTCACTAAAGCCTTCAATGCTTCTCTTGAGATGTTTCCGGGTCCCTCAATATTCTCCCATTCGTCTTGTCCTGAAGGTCTAATCACTATCACTAAGTCATGTCTACGGAATGCCAGGTAATAGTCTAAATCGTATTTTTCATTATGATAGAACGGTATGGTATCAGTTATATCAATTGAAACGGGGCATCTGCTCTGCCTACTGAAGTAATAGAATATAGCCTCAACGCTATCCCTAAGCTTATCGCTATAATTACTTAGCTGCCTTTCCTTCTCCTCAATGTACTTAGCCAATTTAACCAATTCGGGTTCGGCTTCCGCCATTATATCACCCCGTCAGGGTTGCATAACCCCGTCGTGGGGGAGGATTAGGCTTCCGCCCAATCCTCAATATAATTTATGCTTACCATATATTTAAATTTTACGTTAAAAATTTACAGTAAACATATACATTAAATATAATATATAATGTATATATCAACAAAAAGAAAAGGAAAAAGGTTTTAGAGATTATCAAAACTCCACTTCTTTCTGCGACCTTGAGTTTGAGCTTCTTTATATGTTTCTGTAAAACATTTCCATCTTATCGTTACCTCTCTTCTCCTGTCTGGTGGTATTGGTCGGCCGCAGCAAGGACATACTTCAAGTAGCTCCAAGTCCACTTTTTTGTTTTCTGTTTTCCTTTCCATTTCGATCAATACTAGTTACGCTTAGCTTACACTTAAACTTTACTGTAAAAATATAATGTAAATATTCAACAAAAAGTAAATGGGATTGGGTTACGTTAAATATTAAATAAAAAAGAAATAGGTTTAAGGTTTATTTTGTTTGTGTTGTTTGTATTGTTGGGGCTATTTGGATTTCCAGGATCTTTTCTTCGCATACTTTCCTTAGATGTGCTATTTCGTCTTCCCTTCCTTCCCTTATCATTTTTCTTTCTTCATCGCTTAATTCCAATCCTTCACATCTATATCCCTTTAACGTCCATGTGTTTCCCACATCCAATATGTAGACATATTGAACATCGTTAATTCTACCTCTAGGTCTTATGTCGGGCTTTAGGTATGCAAATCTACGCTCATCTTCATCTAGCGATTCGATCCATTCCTTAGTCTTTTCCCATTCGAAAGCTATTAAGTAGGCTGCCACATCTTCGGGGTATGATAGCCAATGTACTTGTTCTTTAACCATCTGCCTAATCCACACTGCGAATTCTTTGAATAATGGAACCATGTATTTTGGGTAACCGTCCCAATGTTTCCAAAGCTCTATTACATCGCCTATTGATAAGTCCCTAATGTGTATTTCGCTCCTAGTCCCCATCTTCCCACCTCATCATTTTGCATAGCCCCATTTGGGGCAGCCCGTCGTGGGCTGGGGGTTTACTTTCCATATCAACCCCTCTAACAATAATATGTATATATTTACATATAAGCTTTACTGTAAAATAATACATTAAATATATAATGATAAAAGCAAACAAAAATGGAAAAAAAGGGGGAAGGTATGTTTATTGTTTTTCTCCTTTTATTACCTCTTTCACCACTTGCTCCACTATCTGTTCCTTCGTCATCTTTTCTATTTCCTTTATATCTCTAAGTTTATCGAGTGCTTTTATGTTAAACCATGAATCCATGTAGTTGACTGTAATTTTATGATTCCATATCTTTTCTGACATGTCAAGGTCATCTACATAATCTGATATGTTATGTAAAATTAAACTCATTGCTGCAGTCATTACATCGTTAAACTTTACTTGTCCATTGGCTAATTCCTCAGCCCAATATACCACTTCGTCTATGGTTATATCGAATTTCCTGGCAATAGCTAACACTTCGTTCAACCTATTTAAATCACTGTAACCACACTTAAGTAGTGACATTAAAAGCTCTTCCTTCCAACTTTCCATTTTCGATCGTATAAGAGTATACATTATTTACATATAAACTTTACTGTAAATAGTTACATTATATATTTAAAGTATAAACCTACATGGAAAATATTTAATGAATAAAAAAAATAAAATGGTTTGGTTTAATGGAATACTTTACCACAAGTTACGCATCTATTGTTAATTATGTGTTCGTGTCTACAGAATATTTGTACTAGTCTTGTAAACTCATCTATTTCCTCACTTTTCTGCTCATTTTCAGGTAACTTTAATATTGGTTTTCTCTTTGGTGGTTGATAATCCTCTTTTTGCTCTACATTTTCAGTTTTCTGCTCTATTGGTTGATTTTCCTTTTGTTCTACATTTGTTTCAGTTTCAACTTTTTGAGTTTCAATATTTTCTTTTTGCTCTTTTTGTTCCTCTATTTTTGTTTCAGTTTTGCTTTGCTCTATGGTTTGAGTTTCCTTATTCTCTATTGTTGTTTGATCCTCTTCGAATATATTGTTATCGTCTATGCGTGGGGCCAGCCAGGCGTTTAGTTGTATTTGGTTGTTTGTATTCCACTCTATCTTTATTGGTTGATCGTCTTTAAAGCTTATTGTTGCAATTTCATATATTGGTAAATTCAATATTTTCGATAATATTTCTGGATCGTATGCTGCCTTTACTTCCTCAGTTAAGCAATCCAATGTTATTATTCCATTTATTTCTGTGAATATCCTTTTGTATTCTCCGTTTTCACCTTTTGCTATTACTCTTAATTCGTTTCTATTTGCATATAGTCCTACGCAAATGTTTGTATATTCAGTTGATTGTTTTATTGCTTCGTAAAATTGTTTTGCATCTATCCTTATTTCACAATCAAAATCTATTTTAGGTGTATCATTGCATATCAAGTAATCATTTGGTTTCAATAGTGGTAAAGTGTGATTTTGTCCTTGGAAGTTTACTTTAAGGTTTTCTCCATCACTTTCCACTACTATTTCACCGTCCAGGTTGAGCTTTTTGGTTGGTTTCTTAAATGCTCTTAACAATTTGTTTAGTTTCTTTAAGTCAAAGCATATGTGGCCCTCTCTCTTAACTATAAGCTCATTTGTTTCAGTGTAAGGAATTATTAACTCTATGAGCATAACTCTACTTCTATCGAAATTTCTAAGCTCTAACCTATTTTCGTAAACCATGAATGTTGGTTCATCTATCACTTTTTCCACATATTTCATAAGCTCTTTAAATGTGGATCCATCAACAATCATTTTGAATATTGCAGTTTCGTTTTTCTTTTCACTTTCCATTTTCACATCACCCTCTTTTAATTGCATAGCTGCCACTGAAAAGTGGCAGCGGGCCGTCGTGGCCCGTAAGGGTGTTTTCACTTTCCATATAAACACCCTTAACTAATATAAGTTATGTATATATTTACATTTAAACTTTACGTTAAAACTTTACATTATATACCTTATAACTCTACATTATAACCGATCGTCTTTGAATAGTTAAACCTAGATTTATATGTTGAAAATGCTTAGTGTTAATGATAAAAAAATAATGG
>NZ_JANGFQ010000079.1:0-6891 GCF_024707025.1 Candidatus Culexarchaeum yellowstonense | reverse complement strand
AGTTCAAACTGGTTTTGGTAGGACTGGGAAGCTTTTCGCCATTGAGCATTATGGTGTTAAGCCTGACATTGTGACTATGGCTAAGGGGATTGCTGATGGTTTCCCCATAAGTGCATGTACAACTAGAGAAGACATAGGCAAAGCCTTTGAACCTGGAGATCACTTGTCAACTTTTGGTGGGAACCCCGTATCTGCAGCAGCTGCACTCGCCAACATTAATGTAATGCTTAGGGAGAAGATCCCAGAAAAGGCTGCGGAGAAGGGGGAGTATTTCATGAAGCGATTGAATGAGTTGAAGGAGAGGTATAGGATTATTGGGGATGTTAGAGGGAAGGGTTTAATGATAGGTATTGAGCTTGTAAAGGATCAAGTTAAGAAGACTCCAGCTGCAGATGAGACTAGGAAAGTGAGGGATCTATGTAGGGAGAGGGGGTTGCTTATTGGTTCTGGTGGCGTTAAGGGGAATGTTCTAAGAATTCAACCTCCACTAGTCATAACCATGGAGCAAATCGATAAAGCATTAAACATACTTGAATCCGCTATAAAGGAGGTAAGTTAAGAAAGCGAATTCAATTTTCGAAAATTATGGACGTTAAAACACTTCATTAACAAAACCTTCCAATCTTCCTTTTTTATAAGCTTTGAACTGACATTTTCTTTATTAAGGATAAATCTATGGTTTTATGGGTTAGAGTTATCTCTGCTTATTATTTTATCCATGTATGCCCTTTAAGTCTATGCATACCGAAACTTTTTAAAATTATACTTCATTATTATTTATAATTATTTATAATTACGAACTCAGGTGTGTATATATGAACGGAGAAAATCTTTATGTAAAATTGAAGAATGCTATTTTGGAATTTGACGTTGAGGCTTCTCAGAGGGTTGCTGAAGAAATTGTTAGAAGTGGCGCTGACCCCCTTATGGCAATTAAGGAGGGGATAAGTGAAGCTGCTAAGATAGTTGGTGAAAAATTTGAGAGTGGTGAAATCTTCTTAACACAGCTAATGTTAGCTGGGGAGGCCATGAAGAGTGCGCTTTCTGTGCTTCTGAAAGCTTTGCCAAGTGGGACTAAAGTGGCTAAGGGGAAGGTTGTTATTGGCACTGTTCAGGGGGATATTCATGAGATAGGTAAGAATATCGTGGCAGCGTTGCTTAGTGCCAATGGATTTGATGTTTACGATCTTGGAGTTGATGTACCTTCCCTGAAGTTTATTGAGGAAGCTGAAAGGGTTAAAGCGGACGTCATTGCCATGTCTGCTCTTATGACGTCAACCATTGGTGTTCAAAAGGATGTGATAGATGCGTTGAAATCTCTAGGTTTGAGGGATAAGTATATCGTTGTGGTTGGGGGAGGAGCTACGACTGCTGAGTGGGCAGAGAATATAGGGGCTGATGGATGGGCTGAAACTGCTCCAGAAGCCGTTAATGTGATTTCCAGACTTATAGAGAAGAGGGGGAGGAGAACATGAAGATAACTATGACTGAAATCATGGAGCGAGCGTTAACTGGCAAAATTTGTAGGGAAAGAGAGTTTGACATGACCCTTTACAAAAGAGCCAATGAACTAGTGAAGGAGTATGGAATTTCCTATGATCCGAAAACCCCCATTCCAAAAGACCCTGGTCTTGCAAATTCCGTCTTTAAGGCGGGTTTCCAGCTCTTCTGTGAGCTTGGAGCTTACTGTACAAGCACCAATAGAATAATAAGCTTCAGCGAAGATGAAGTTAAGGAGGCATTAAAATATGCTCCAGCAGAGGTGTGGTTTGGGGAGGAAACTGATAGGAAAGCCCTGACTCCAAGAAAGCCTGAAGACAAGCGGCCGCCGTGGTGTTTCTTAGGGGCTGCTGGAGCACCAGTATCCTCTGAGCAAATACTCTCAAGCTTGGTAGAAGGTTATGCGAAGATCCCCCAAATAAACTCCGTAACTACACCAGCATTAACGCGGGTGAGAGGTGTCAGGATAAGGCCTGGAACCCCCCTCGAAATCTTAGGTACTATGGAAACTGTGAGAATAGCGAGAGAAGCCATGAGGAGAGCTGGAAGGCCAGGTCTACCCATAATGAATGCTGTTGCCACTGCCACAGCAGATTCATCCCTCATTGCTGTATTAAATAGAGAGTATGGGTTGAGAAGTTCGGATGGAGTATTAGTTGGTATATTAGCCGAATTAAAGACAAATTTCGGTCAATTGAATAAGGTATTCTGCACTAAAAGCTTTGGTTGTCGTGTTGTAGGTGAGTTAGGCCCAGCTTATGGAGGTTATGCTGGAGGGGCTGAAGGGACAGCTATAGTCACAGTTGCAGAACACTTAATGGGGCTTATGATTTACCAAGCCGACTGCTACCTTTCATTCCCAATACATGCTATCCACACTGCAAGCAGCTTTAGAGAAGTTTTATGGGTTAAAAGTGTTTCAGCTCAAGCTATAAGTATGAATACAAACTTGCTGACACTCTACTTAAGCTACATAGCCGCTGGACCTGCTACAGAAATGGCTCTATATGAAATAGCCGCGGTGATCTCTACAGACGTTGTTTCAGGAGCAAACATAGAGGCTGTTGGCGTCGCAAAAGCAAAATATGAGGACAGGTTTACTCCAATGGAGCCTAAATTCTCTGCAGACGTTGCCTATGCGGCAACACGTTTAAGTCTGCAAGATGTAAATGAGCTAGTTAAGAATCTCTTGTCAAAGTATGAGGATAAGTTGAAGAATCCGCCGCTAGGGAAAAAGTTTCAAGAGCTCTGCGATATAGAAACGGGCAGAATATCAAATGAATACATAGAGCTTGTCAAAAAAGTTAAAAGGGAACTTGCAGATCTAGGACTAGAAATGCTTTAAGCTACCTTGCTTGCCATATAATATTCTTTAATTTTTCCCTTTCTTGTTTAATCTAGGCGAAGACTAAGTTATTCATTCGGCAACTTCATATTCCTTTCATGTATTAATCGTATGTGTTCAGCATTTCTCCTAAGATTTTGCTATAATATATGAGAGTCCACAATCCTCAACGAGGAAGGTTAGGGATATGTCGGTAGAAATTATTATTATTATTATTGCATATGGGGAAATTGTTTTCAAAAAGTTTAAAAGTACATTAAAAATAATTTTAATAAGGGAGTTAAATATGGCGATTCTGGAGGAGCCGATAAAGGAAGTTTTAATGCTTAGGAACTATATTGGTGGAGAATGGGTTGAATCGAAGGGGGAGCTCATAGACGTTGTGAATCCAGCTACCCAGAAGGTCATTGCAAAGGTTCCCAGGTCAACGAGGGATGAGTTGGATGCGGCTGTGGAGGCTGCTAAGAAGGCTTTTCCAATGTGGAGGGATACGCCGCCTCACGTAAGGGCGAGATACCTCTTTAGGATGAAGGAGATTATGGAGGAGCGCTTTGAAGAGTTAGCTAGAATTCAAACGATGGAGCATGGGAAAACCATAGATGAATCTAGGGGTGAAACGAGACGAGGTATTGAAAATGTTGAAGTTGCCGCTGGCATCCCCTCATTAATGCAGGGGTACCTTTTACAGGATATAGCTGTTGGCATGGATGAATTTTGCTATAGGGAGCCCTTAGGGGTTTTTGGTATAATAGGGCCCTTCAACTTCCCCTTCATGGTGCCACTTTGGTTTGCACCATATGCTGTTGCCCTAGGGAACTGCGTTATAATTAAGCCTTCCAGTGAGGACCCCATCAGCCAGGTAAAGGTAGCTGAAATTGCGGAGGAAGCAGGCTTCCCGCCAGGCGTATGGAATGTAGTTCATGGAGGAAGGGAAGTTGTATCTGCCATGCTTGATCACCCTGATATAGTTGGGATAGCCTTTGTGGGCTCTACTCCCACTGGAAAATTCATTTATAAGAGATGTGGAGAGACTGGTAAGAGATGCATTGCCCAATGCAGCGCTAAAAACTTTCTCTTGGTAATGCCAGACGCCGTTTTAGATAAAACGATTCCAGCCCTCTTGACATCCTTCTTCGGCAATACAGGTCAACGTTGCCTATCAGGAGCTAACCTAGTCATAGTTGGTGAGGGCCTAAGTGAACACGAATTTAATGCATTCTATGAGAAAGTTGTAAACGCATTTGTTAACGCAGCTTCACAGATAAGAGTTGGCTACGGTCTTGATGAAAGTGTTCAGATGGGCCCACTACGTGATAAGGAGAAGAAGCAGCGTATGTTAACCTATATAGAGAAGGGCATTGAAGAGGGGGCTAAACTTGTGCTTGACGGTAGAAAGATAAAGCTTGTGGGAGATTGGCCTCACGATGCATTTCTCAACCCAACAATATTTACAGATGTAACACCTGACATGTTCATTGGAAGGGAAGAGCTCTTCGGGCCCATAGCATCGGTTATGCGTGCTAGAAACTTTGATGAGGCCCTTGAAATGATTGACAAAAATAAATATGGCAATGCAGCATCAATATTCACACAAAATGGTAAATGGGCTAGAGAGTTTATACATAGAGTTAATATAGGCAATGTGGGAATAAATGTTGGAATATGCGCACCTATGGCCTTCTTCCCATTCGCTGGAAGGAAGGAATCCTTCTATGGAACACTCCATGGTCAAAGGGAGTGCATAGACTTCTTCACGGACAGGAAAGTAGTTATTCAAAGGTGGTTCTAATGGAACTTGTCACATCCTCCGCTGTACTCAGCTATTTTACGAAGATGGAGAAGGATGTAGCTAACCTTTATAAAAATTTAGCGGAAAAATTACCAGAATATAGGGATACCTTTCTATCACTAGCAAAGGAGAGCGAGTCGAATGTCTTAGCAGTAGAAAGGGCTTATTATAGCATTATAAGCGATAAGTTTGAAGCCTGCTTTATAAAAACACTTAATACAGATGACTATAATATTAAAGTTCAGATGCCATCTGAAATCAAAGCTTCGGAAGTATTAAAAACTGTTATAATGATGGAAGAGAATATTCAAAAATTTATTTTAGATGCAGCCAAGTCAATAAGCGTACTATTACCTGATGTATCTTGGACTTTAAATAGAATAGGGAAGAAGAGGGTAGACCGCGTAACTAAGCTAAAAGCATTACTTAGCAAAACTAAGGAGTAACGATAGGTGAACATTATGGCTAAGGTGAAAATGATTCACTGTAATATAAGACATACAGATGCCTACTTAATCGAACATGAAGACGGTAAAATCGTAATTCGATGTCCACAACGTCCATATTGTAGTGAGTGCCCCTTCGAAAAGGGGGTTGTGCCGAAGAGACAAAGAATATAAATATCCTTTTTTGTAGTCATTTAAGCTAAATCTTGAAATATTTAAGGACTCGACTTTTAAAGACTATTATATTTATATTATATTAAAACAACTTCCTAGCAGTTGTTTTAATATATTGGAATGTCATATTCACAATTCTATTTTCACGCCTAAGCCCAGTCTCACAGCTTCCCTATAGACTACTTCAGCTACTGCTATGTCTTGGATGGCTATCCCTGTTGAGGCGAAAACAGTAACTTCGTCAGGGCGGATTCTACCAGGCTTCTGGCCTAAAATGATTTCACCTATCTCTCCGTAAATATCTTTCTTTGAAATTACGCCTTGAGTTAGGGGGACATTTATCTCTCCACTGTAGCTACAATGCTCCAAATCATCAACGACTATTTTCGCTGTTTTCAGTATTGCGGGGTCAAGTTCTTGCTTTCCAGGAGCATCAGCCCCCATAGCATTTATGTGGGTTCCAGGCTTCACCCAGTCTCCAGATATGATAGGTTGCCTAGATGGCGTTAGGGTTGCAACAACATCACAGCCCTCGACAGCATTTCTAACAACATTGGTCGTAACAAAATTCACTTTTGGATACCGCATTGCCATTTGTTTAACAAAATTTTCAAGGGTTTCACGTGTTCTGCTCCAAACCCTAACTTCCTTAACCTCCATGATATGAGACAGAGCTTCGAGGTGAGCTACAGCTTGAAGTCCAGCTCCCACCAAACCCAAAACTTCAGAATCTTCTCTAGCCAAATATTTGGTTGCAACGGCGCTTGCAGCCGCCGTCTTCACTGCCGTTATCCATGTTGCCTCCAAAATTGACAGGATAACCCCCGTTTTAGGATCAGCGAGGACAATTATGCCGGCAACCGTTGGAAGACCGTACTTTCTCCTGTTCTCGGGATGTGTGTTAACTATTTTCACCCCTGCGATGTCGAGCTTCTCTAGATAAGCTGGCATAAACCTGTGATCGCCATTATACTTCTCATAAAAGAGGTAGGATTTTAATGGCATCTGCACTCTGCCTAAGTTTTTCTCCCTAAAAGCGTCCTCCACAGCTTTTATAGCTTCCTCCATGGTCAGAAGGGACCTAATATCCTTATCTCTCAATATTAAAACTTCCAAGTTTTTTACCTCCTCACATCTTAAGATACATTATTCCTTTACGGATGCTTCATTTAAGCTTTTTCTTTATTCATGATAGGGGATAGTATACGTGGAGGCGAATAGCCTTCGGAAGTTATCTGCCAAAAATACGTCTAATTTGATGGGGAAGATTTCCCTATAACCTCTTCGCAATGAATGGTCGTGTGGATACGTTGGTTATTCCACCGCATTCCATTATGCTTTTCCTAATCCTTATCCTTCTATGCATTAACTGTACGTGTCCAACTATCTCCCCATCAATTTCAGCTACTAATACATTCTCCTTTGAGAATCCATCATCCCCCTCATATTCAATCCAGTCCATTACGCTTAATTTCCATGAGTTGAAGGTTCTGAAGCAAGTTTTCATTAACTCCACTATTCCCTCATCATCTCCAGATTTATATCTCCTAAACTTCACTTCCATGTTTAAAGTTCTCTTTATATGGATATATTTATCTTATCGGATTTCCATCTAATTATTTGGCGATGAAGAGAGC
>NZ_JANGFQ010000078.1:0-7292 GCF_024707025.1 Candidatus Culexarchaeum yellowstonense | reverse complement strand
ATTATTGACATGGTATTCAGCCACCTAAAGTTAAAGTTAGCTTACAAATATATGAGGATAACGAATCTCCAGTAAATGTTGGAACATTACATTTCAAAATCCTTTAAATCTATGGGTTTATAGTATTGATCTACATCCCCCCTCCACCCCTCCTGAACATGTTCGGGTAGCCTTACCCCCGGGTGTAATGGTTTCGCTATTATCTCAAGCACTTCAAAGTGTGTGAAGAAGTGCATCGAATACGATGATTTCACAATTAAAGCTGTATCAAGCCCCTTATAAGTTCCACCAAGACTCACCACAACTTCCCCCTCATCCACAAAACCAGCATCCGTAGCCATGAGAGCAGCCTCCACTGCAATCTTAGTTCCTGAACCGAAAATCTCAAGAGTCTTATCTATGAAGGTTTCGGGCGTTGGACTATCCCACCCCATAGATCTTTCAATACCTGCAAATGGCCTAGTCCCCTGAATTACTATAACCCCATGACTCTCAAGAAATCTCTTCACATGCACATACTCCGGTCTATTGAGACCTATTGGAATATCGCCTTTAGGACCTATTGTTTTGGCTGGATAATGAGTTACAACAATCAAATTCACGTTAGTCCCCTTAAAAATTTTAAGTGCTTTAAGTGCACTCCTACCCGTCTCAGAGGGTATAATAACCTTCCTAATACCCAATTCAATAGCTCTATCCCTCGCTAAACTCAAAACCATCTCGGTATTAATCTCCCCACGATAATGGAAGTAAAATACTTGTTTAGCATAGAATTCTGGTTTCAAGTAAACCCCCAATATTCCACAATGACCCCAACATATTTATGTTACTATGATCCGGTTTCCATAGTATGTAATTAAAACTCTCTCTTCTCACTCTTCCTAACAATTTCTTTAGGCTCCCACCTAAATCTCCAAAGCCCTCTACCAAAAGATTCTACGGCTATTTCAAGTTCCTCTGCAAGTGCATCGCTTATGAGGGGTTCTGTGGTTATTGGCGATACAACTATATCCACATCAACCTCCTTAGATGAATTACCATCATAAAGTATGCAAACCCTCCCAACCCTTGGGTATAGCCAAGCTTTCAGCAATCCACCAGCAGTTTCATATTCAACTTCAAATGCATTTTCAGGCGGCCATAAACCAAGTTGTTTAGCTAGATTTATTGGAATTAGGAGTTGTGGTGATGGAGCTTCATAACCACTATTAAGTAGTGCAACAACACTTAAACTTCTCTCCCCAACACTAACCTTCAATCTTAACCTTACCACCAACCTTCAACACCCTAATAGCTCCAATCCTCCCATAACGTTTCATCTTCATCCTACCAATGAATGGTCTATGGGAATTCATAATCAAATATAGTAGAGTTAAATGTGGGAAATAAAGATTATTGAATTTCACTCAAACTCTATGGTTGATGGAGGTTTTGGCGTCAACTCATATAACACTCTAACGACATCATTTATCTCAGAAGTTATTCTATCAGTAATCCTCTTGAGTTTGCTGAATGGGATTTCCAGTGGGCTGGCCGTTATAGCATCCTCAGATGCCACAACTCTAATGGCGATCATGTAACCATACTTCCTCCTACCACCCCTAATTCCAGTGGCTCTACCTGGAAGTAGCACTGCAAACTTCTGGAATGCATCCACATCCCTAAGCTCTTCCTCAACTATTTTGGTGGCTTTCCTAACGATCTCAACCCTCTTCGGATTAACTTCACCCACAACCCTAATCATTAACCCTGGACCTGGAAATGGCATCTTCTCAGATATCTCCTTTGGTAAGCCTAGGTATCTAGCAACCTCCCTAACTTGAGGTTTATACAATTCCTTCAATGGTTCAACAACTTTAAACCCATAATCAATGCCTATCTGCTCCAAAACGTTATGTTGAGTTTTTATTCCACCCTTAGTTTCAACTATGTCTGCAGCTATAGTCCCCTGAACTAGAAACCTTATACCATTAGATTTCATGAAATCCCCAATCACATTGTAGAATGTTTCCCTGAATATCTTCCTCTTCCTCTCAGCATCAATTACACCCCTAAGATTTCTATAGAATAGGCTTTTCTTATCCAATAGTATTGGATTTAACCCTAAATTTCCCAGCATTTTAATTGTTTCTTCAACTTCACCTTCACGTCTAAATCCATCATCAATATAGATTGTTTTAAGCCTATCACCCAAAGCCATTTTGGCAATGTAAGCTGAAACAGTGCTATCCACACCACCAGAACATGCTGCAACAGCCATCTCTCCACCAACAATCCTCCTAACATCCTCCACAGCTTTAGCAACAAATTCGGAGGGTTTGAAAGAGGGGCCCATCGACATTAACGATCACTGAGCATTATATTATACATGTTTAATATAAAGAATTCGTTTCATCTATGTTTAAAATTTAATTAAATATTGAAAGAATGAGCATTGTATACTATTCATAATGGAAAAGTTTAAATTTAGGTTCAGCCTAACTTAGGTTCGACCTAAATTGTCCATGGAGATATCGGCTAGAGAAGCCACATACATAAAAGTGATAGGGAAACTAACCAATTGTGGGGAGAAACCTACATCAAGCATAGAGATAGCTAAGGAATTGGGGGTTAAAGCACCATCAGCAGTTGATATGATAAAGAAGCTTGAAAGCATGGGCATAGTGGAACATACACCATGGAGAGGCGTAAAACTCACAGATAAGGGAATCATGGAATACAAGATGCTAATTAGGAAGTATAAGATAATTGAAACATACCTCCACAGAATATGCAACATGAATTTAGATGAAGCATGTGAATGCGCCTCCAAATTCGATGTATACGTGCCGAAGAAGGTTATAGATACCATGTGTGCATGTATGGGTCATCCGAGAAGATGCCCCCATGGAGATGAAATACCAAGTGATAGGGAGTGTTGTGGGGTGAGTTGATGAAGAAGTGGATACATGCAATACTACTATTAATCATGATAACCACATTAACAGCATTCAATGTTGAGGGGGATTATGGGAAAATTAAGGTTGCCGTAAGTATTGGAGCATTGAAGGGTATAGTTGAAGAGATTGGTGGAAGTAGAGTTGAAGTTTTCAGCATAGTTCCACCAAACGTTGAACCACACACATTCACAATAACACCACAAGTAATATATCAAGCATCCACAGCCAAACTGATAGTAATTGATGGGCATATGGATTGGGAAATGAAACTTTTGGAGCAAGTTGCCAATGTGAAGGGTATGAAGCAAAGTGACATATCATTAAATCTCATGGACTACAAGGATAAAATGACAATATTGGAAATGCCACCATGGACGGGAGTTTCAGGCAAAAATTACCATGGATACTGGATACTCCCAGAAAATGTAATGGTGATAGCGGAAGCCATAAAGAACAAGCTATCAGAAATAGATCCAGATGGAAAGGGGTACTACGAGGAAAACTTCACAAAACTTAGTGAAGAGATAAATGCTTTGAAAAGTAAGATAATGAATTTAAGGGGGAAGACTAGCGGTGTTAAAGCAGTATTGGCATTCCCAGCAGAGCAATATGTAGCATACATGTTCGGCTTAGAAGTAGCATCAATATTGACGGTTGAGGAAGGAACTTCACCAACACCTAAAACCATGGAAACCGCATACAATACACTGAGGGGAGGAGGGATAATACTAGCTTCAGATGTATCATCAAAAATGCCAGTATACAACACAATACAAGAATTATCTAAACAAATAGGGGCTCCGATAATAGAGGTCATGATTTCCATGGAGGGGAAGTATACGTCCATAATGATGTACAATATTGGCGTCATCAGCGTTACACTACTAAACAGAAGCATAACATATACGCCTACACAGACAAACCAAGAAACATCATGGATAATAACGGCGATACTTGGAATAGTGGTAGCCATGGAGTCAGCATACATATACAAGGTTAGGAGGAAAGTGTGGAAATGAGCATAATAAACGTGGAAAACCTAACAGTAGCCTACGATAAAATTATGGCACTCGAAGATGTAACATTCAAAATAGATACCCCATCAATAAACGTTATAATAGGACCAAACGGTGCTGGGAAAACCACACTACTAAAAGCCATAATGGGATTAGTGAAACCCATGAAGGGGAGAATAGAGGTTTTAGGGTTGAATCCAGTGGAGAAATCCTTTGAAGTTAGGAGGCTAATGGGGTACATACCACAAAGGGATAAAGTTATGGAGGGGATACCAATGAAAGTTCTAGACGTAATATTGATGGGTATTGCAACTAAGAGGGAGTGGCCTAGAGTAATATCTAAGGAAGATTTAGAGGCTGCGGAGAATACGGCTGAATTTCTTGGGATAAAGGATTTAATGAATAAAACGTTCAATCAGCTTAGTGGGGGGCAGAAGCAGAAGGTTTTACTGGCAAGGGCACTAATATCAAAACCGAAAATATTGATGCTCGATGAACCATTCAATGGAGTAGACGTCATAAGCCAATACTCAATAATGGAGAAGCTTAAGGAGCTTAGGAAAATGAATGGGACAACAATACTACTAGTAACACATGACATAAATCCAATGATGGAATTAGCTGAAAACGTTATGATAATAAATAGGAGGATCATAGCCTTCGGGAGGGTTAATGAAGCTCTAAATGAAGAATCCCTATCAAAAGCTTATGGTGGAGGTAGAATAATATTCGCTGAGGGGAGATGCTACTCAATAATTGGAGATACGCATCACAGGTGAATTTGAATGAGCCTAATATACAGCCCATTCATAATGAATGCATTGATAGGGATAGTTCTTGGAGGGGTAACTGCAATGATTGCTGGAGCACTGTCAATGCTGAGGAACGTCCACTACCTATCAGCGGAAGTAGCACACTCAGCTCTAGGTGGAGCAGCCATAGGGGCATTAATATACAGCCAAATAGGGTATGAACCAATAATATTCATTGCAGCCACAACCTTCAGCATAATATCATCAATCATAACTGGATACATAGTCAGAGAGAGGGGAGTGGAAGCTGCTGGATTAGCCATAGGGGTAGCCTTAGCAATAAGCTTATCCACATACTCAATAGTGATAGGTATGCTTAAAGCCGAATTAATAATAAAGGTTAACAGCTACCTACTCTCAGACATACTACTAATAACCTACAGCGACCTAATAGGCATGACACTCATATCATTCATAGGATTAATAGTTCTAATAGCATTCCACAAAGAGATGCTATACATATGCTTCGACGTGGAAGGGGCTGAAGCCTTAGGATTAAAAACAAAATTATATGATTACATGGCATTCGCACTCATTGGAACTGCAGGGGCTGTACTGGCAAGAGCCATGGGTGCACTATTAATATATGCATTGGCAATACTTCCAGCAGCATCCTCCATAGAAATATCAAACAGCACATCAAAAATATTCATATACACATTCACAATATCACTAACATCAGGGATAACTGGACTACTAATATCCCTAACACTAAATCTACCAACAAGCGGAACAATAGCTGCAACAGCCACAACAATATATATACTAATAAAGGTGGCTAGAAAGATAATTTAATGAGGAATAATGGATGGGAAGATCATAATCCTAGTAAGTTCATCTCCAAGAAGGAGTGAGATACTTAAAAAGTTCAAATTCAAATATAAAACAATAACGCCAAGAGTGGAGGAGGAATCTGAGGGTGACCCAATAGAAGTAGTTAAAAGGAATGCGAAGAGGAAGGTTCTAGACAATTTAAATGCAGATCTATTGGGATTATATGTTGGAGTAGATACCATAGTGTACATTGATGGCAAGATAATAGGGAAACCGAGAAATTTGGAGGAAGCACGTGAAATATTGAGGAAACTTTCTGGGAGAAGGCATAAAGTGATTAGTGGAATATACATATATGACAACGTTAGGAAAGTTGAAGCCTTTAGACACGTTGAAACTGAAGTGAAATTCAAAGAGCTATCGGAGGAAGAGGTGGAATGGTATATATCAACGGGGGAACCCATGGATGCAGCTGGAGGATACAAGATACAGGGTCTTGGAGGGTTATTCATAGAATGGATTAATGGAGACTACTACAATGTAGTTGGCCTCCCAATAAACACATTATACGAAATGATTAAGGAGCTTGAATTAAACCCAATGGAATTCATGGAAAACCATTTATAACTATAACATATAATCATCAAAAGCACTAAGTGAACTTAATTGAAGAGGGTACTGGCAATATCATTCATAACAAACTTCATATCCAGTGGAATTGGAATAGCAGTACCACTAGCCCTACTGAATAGAGGGGTAAGTTTAGTGGAGATTGGAGCAATACTCTCAATAATGCCAGCAGTATTCCTAGTTGTTAGGGTAATATTTGCGGCAATAGCAGACCAGATAGGTTGGTCTCCAATATTCCTAGTAAACACGATAAGCATGACCACAGCCACAATTATATATAGTATTGCAAAATCCCCACTGGAATTCGCCATTGGAAAAATATTTGAAGGAATAACAATGTCAGCATACTGGGCCGTAAGTAGAACAGCAACATACGAGCTATCCCCAGGGAGGGAGGCCAGTGAAGCCACAAGAGTTATAGCAACAGTATCCATAGGTGGAGCTATAGGTGGAGCAACAACTGGACTTTTAATGAACATGATAAATGTGGATGTAGCCTTCCCAATACTGACAGCAATATCGACGATTCAATTATACCCCACAATACTATTATGGAAAACTGGATTGAAAAGTGGAAGATTAAACATAGTGAAGGCGCTGAAAGCATTGGATTTGAGGGGGAGGAACCTAAAATTCTGGTACACATCAATAATAATGGCCATAAACAGCCTATCAAGATACCCATTATTCAACATGATACTGCCAGTATACATGGCTAAAATTCTTGGATACGATTATATGGGGATAGGATTTATGATTGCAATTTACAATCTCACATCATCACTAACAATATATTTAACCCTCAAGAAACCATTAAACGTTGCCAGAGCAGTAACGCAAAGCACAGTATACTTCCTAGCATGCATAGGAATAGCCAAATATACAAACCTCCTACCAATACTAATGATCGTAATGGCATTTGCAGATGGTTTAGGAGCAAAATTCTATGAAGCAATAATAGTGAAAGCCACCAGGAATAGGCATGAAACCATATCAGTAGATATAGGTGTACTGCACATCCCAATGAGGATATTTGAATCCACAACACTCATAATATTTGGATTAATAGTGGAAATATTGGGGTATGATGCAGCATTCATAATATCAGGATTAGCATACAT
>NZ_JANGFQ010000077.1:0-7351 GCF_024707025.1 Candidatus Culexarchaeum yellowstonense | reverse complement strand
ATCTTCTTCCTAGTTACACACCCTGAAGCTGAGATTTTCAAGCCCAATTGGGATGTGGATGAGGAATTCTCAAAAGCTTTATTGGAGGCTTATGGTCTTGGAGTTAAAGTTTATGCCTGCAAAGTTGTTTTGAATGTGGATTCCATGGAAATTTCATGGGGTGGCATGCTTCCAATTCAATTCACTTAGCTCTACTGCTTGCTTTAAAGAATCTTATTCATTGTTAAACTCTAATATTTTACTATGGAGGTTGAATAGGGGTATGAGGGTCGAACAATCTTCTAGAACTCTTAGATTAGCTATCAGTATAGTTCAAGTGCGGCTATCCCTCGATACATAGGTTTCCAAAACTTCCTTAACTTCCTTCCTGCTTAATATCACGCATATTAAGTGATCAATTTTCACTTTCTTTCACCAAATTAAAATGTGCTATCGTAACACATATATACACATTAAAAATAGTATAATTGTGAGGGTGGATAAAATGGAATTTAAAAAGGTCTTAATAGTTGCAGTTTTAATAGCTTTAGTAGTTGGGGTAGGCATTGGATACGTGATTCCTAAGGGGCCTGCTCCACCAGCGGGTTTGAGCGGTGAAATACCCATTGGTGTTTTGCTTCCTTTAACAGGAGATTTTGCCAGTTATGGGGCTAGGGGGAAAGCTTGCGTTGAACTAGCTGAGAGCGAAATTAATAGCTTTGTTAAAAGTGCTGGTTTACCTGTAACCTTCAAGTTCTATTATGAAAACACGGAAACCAAGGCAGACATTGCATTACAGAAAGTTCAAACCTTAGCAGCGAAGGGTGTCAAGGTAGTGACAGGTTTACTTTGCAGTGCTGATATACAAGCCATTAAGGGGTATGCGGATACCAATAAGATAGTTGTAATAACTCCATTCTCAACTGTTGCGGAACTTGGCGTTGCAGGAGATTACATATTCAGGCTTATTCCACACGATGATATGGAAGGTATAGCGTTGGCAAGGCTTGTATATGGTTTAGGCATCCGTCACGTAGCAATTCTGCAGAGGAAGGATCCATGCGATATTTCGATAGCACGTATGTTTAAGAAGGAATTTGAAAAGTTGGGTGGTGAAGTTCTAGTATATGTTGAGTATGAACCTGGAACAACTGAGTTTACTTCAGAGTTGCAGGCATTGGAGAGTGCCGTTGGACCTGCTATCAGTAAATATGGTGCTGACAAAGTAGCTATTCAAACGTTGACTTGGGAAGATTTGGCTATGGTTTTAGCCCAAGCTAAAGCGCGGAACAGCATAACGCTTTCCGTTAGATGGTTTGGTGGGGATGCAATAGCTCTAAGTAGCGTGATATTACGAGATGCCGGTGACGTTGCCGCACATGTACAATTGCTAGCCGGATTCTACTATGCTCCCGATTCACCTAAAAAGGCTAAGGTGATTGATTACGTTAAAAGGAAACTTGGAGAGGAACCCGACATTTACAGCTTAATCGCCTACGACTGCGCATGGGTTGCAGCTCTCTCAATTTTACAAGCAGGCGTGTATAGTGGTGAAGCTATCCAGAAAGTTGTTCCATATGTGGCGAATAACTATTTTGGAGCAAGTGGATGGACTGAATTGGATGAAACAGGCGATAGAACTGGGTTAGACATAATCTTTTACCAGGTAAAGCGGGTTGGCACAGAATATAAATGGGTTGCAGTTGCTAAGTACATTGCATCAATGGGTAGCGTAGTTTGGGGTTAGCATAGCTTAACTTGTGATTAGAGGCTGATACCCTAATGCTCGTAGTTCAGGGTGTTAAGAAGTACTTTGGTGGATTAAAAGCTGTGGATGGCGTCAATTTAAAGGCTGAGCGACGAAAGATAACACTGCTCATAGGACCTAACGGTAGTGGTAAGACAACACTTATCAATGTTATTACAGGCTATCTGAAACCTGATGGTGGAAAAGTTTACTTTGAGGGAGAAGACATAACTGGATTACCAATGAATAAGATATATGAGAAGAATATCATAAGGACATTCCAAATACCCTCTCTTTTTCCAAGTTTGACGGTACTAGAAAATCTTTTGGTTGCTGGGAGGGGGAACCCAGGAGAATATCTTATGAAATGCTTAAATAGAGGTAAATGGATTGAATATGAAGAGAATCTTGTGAAAAAAGCGATGGAGGTTATGAGAACCTTAAATATCATTGAATTTTGGAATACGCCAGTAACAGCTTTGCCAGCTGGACATTTGAAGTTGGTTGAAATAGGGAGGGCATTAATGGCTGATGCTAAAATGGCTATTTTAGACGAGCCTATAGGTGGTGTTTCTCCAAAACTAGCTAATGAAATATTTCTACTATTTAGGAAACTTAGAGATGAAAGGGGGCTAACATTCTTGATAATAGAGCATAGGTTGGATATTGCATTGAAGTTTGCTGATTATGTTTATGTTATGCATAATGGTAAGATAATTTCTGAGGGAGTGCCTCAACAAATAGTTGGCGATTCACTTGTGAAGAAGGTTTATATGGGTGAATAGTTTTGCTAGACGTTAGCAATTTAAATGCAGGTTATGGAAAGTTTCATGTTTTATTTGATATAAACCTTAAATGTAATAGATCTGAAATAGTGTCGGTTATAGGGCCTAATGGGAGTGGGAAGACTACACTCCTCAATAGTATTTTTGGATTGGCAGACATTTTCTCGGGCTCCATAACTTTTGATGGAATACGAATTAACGGTATGCTGCCACATCAAATTTCGAAAATTGGAATCTCCTATCTCCCCCAAATGAATAATGTATTCTCTGATTTATCGGTTGAGGAGAATTTGAAAATGGCTGGCTACATTTTAAATGTGAAGGAGTTGAGGGATACTATGGACGAAGTTCTCTCCCTCTTCCCAGTGCTGGAACCATTCCTCTCTAGAAAGGCTGGCACACTTAGTGGTGGGGAGAGGCAGATGCTTGCAATAGCTATGGCTTTGATGAAGAAACCGCGACTCATAATGCTAGATGAGCCATTGGCAGGGCTTGCCCCTCTAGTATGTCGAAAAGTTGTAGAGAAAATCGTTGAATTAAGAGATAAGCTTAGTATCGGCGTAATACTTGTAGAGCAGAATGCTAAAAAGGCGCTGGAAATCAGTGATAGGACGTATTTAATAGTTAGTGGTAGAAGTGTTTTCTCAGGGAAGCCTGATGAACTATTACAATGTGAAGAGTTAATTGAACTTTATTTAGGATTGAAAGGCAAAATGTAAGGTGTTTGAGATGATTCCTCCAACACTGATAGACGCCATAACCTACTCCTCACTTCTTGGTATAATGACTTTCGGTCTTAGCTTTGTACGTAGAACTACGGGTGTGTGGAACATTGCTCATGCCGGTCTTGTGACTATAGGTGCATACGTAATTTTCACATGTACTAGTTTTTTTGGAGGAAACCCATACATTTATTTACCTTTAGCCTTTATATTTAGTGCAGTGATTGCAGTATTGGAGTACATGTTGATTATAGAGACTTTGAGAAAGAGGGGGGCCTCCACAACAATAATGCTTATAAGTACTCTTGCCTTCGACCTTGTAATGTTAAGTATTATAAATATTTATGCGGACTACTTACAGAATACCTTCAGCCTTCCATCAAAAAACTTCCTTTTAAGGAAATTGGACTTTATGTTTCTTAATATGCCAGGCATTTTCTGGACGTCATTATTGCTTTTAATAACTTTCTTGACAGCTCTATATTACGTTCTCAATTACACGAAGATCGGTACTGCACTTAGGGCATGTGTATCCAATCCAACATTAGCGAGCATAAGTGGAATAAATGTAATGCATACAAACCTGTTTTCATGGCTTATTTCAGGTGGATTAGCAGGGGTTGCAGGCGGTCTTCTTCCATTGTGGATTCAAGGTAAACCTGTTTTAGGTGATTCTTTAATTGCAGTAATGTTTTGTGTTAGTATCGTAGGTGGTGTTGAAGAGATATATGGGACCGTTTTAGGAGGATTTCTCGTTGGATTTACACAAATCCTTGGGACATCAGCTTTGTCTATGGTTTTTGGGCCATCCGTGATTCTATATAAATCTTTAATTCCCATGGTAATTTTAGCCTTAGCTTTGCTGTATGCTCCTTATGGAATTGCAAAAATAAATTGGAGGAAGATCTTGACAATTATTAAGTTTGGAGGTGAACCTAAACGGAAAATCTAATTTTCTTATTCATAATAGATTTAGTTGCACTCTTCGCTATATATCTCATAATAAACCTCGCTTTGAATCTGCAACTTGGATATGCTGGTATACCAAATTTTGGCTTAGTTTTAGCAGTTACTGGTGGAGCTTACACCGTTGGATGGCTTCCAGTAAGATTATGTATGTGGATCTTCAATATAGACTCTCAACTTGGAGCAGACATCTTGAAAAATAATGCTATAATTGTTTCTCAGATTAACTCTCATATTCAAGCTCAACCACTAATTGGATTAGCTGTATTCATCTTAACGCTCATAGTTGCCGTTGCCATAGGTGGCGTATTGGGCTTCATATCAGCATATCCAGCTATTAGATTAAGAAGCGATTATTTGGCTATTACACTCTTAGCGCTAGGTGAAATTTTATCAATAATAGGGCAGAGTTACGACCCATTAGTAGGGGGAGTTATAGGAGTACTTGTGCCAGATACATGGAGCTGGTTAGGTGGAAACCGATTCACCGTGATCTCACTTGTACTCGTTATAGCGGCATTAGGGATACTGTTTATTCTCGAGTTAATAGCAAGATCGCCTATATCTAGAACGTTTCGAGCAATGAGAGATAATGAAGTAGCAGCTATGGCTATGGGGAAAGATATAACTAAATATAGGATGGAAGCCTTAGTTATCGGTTCAATGATTTGTAGCTTGGGAGGAGCCCTCTACGCCTTCTACGTATGTTATGTTGGTCCAGCTGCTTATGGACGATTAGAATGGACTTTCCTTCCATGGCTCATGGTGATACTGGGAGGAATGGGGAACAATTTCGGTGTAATGTTAGGCACCTTTATTTTCATCGCCCTACAAAAACTGATAGTGTTCTATAAACATGCATTTGCCTTCCTCCCATTCGATGTGGTCTGGTTAGAGTATCTCCTATTAGGCTCAATAATGATTGCAATATTAATTTTCAGACCTTCAGGCCTTATAAAAGAAAAGCCCAGCCAAACAATACCCAAGACTAAATTAGAAGAAATTGTTGGGGAAAGCAGTAAAAAATATAGTTGATAAAATGAAAAAGAAACTTTTATTTTTATGATTCAACCAACCATATTACTCAACACTTTAAACAAAGAGAATGCGTTTCGTGAAGTTATAATGAATGGAAAAGCAGTTTATGAAACTTTAAAGAATCATTTAATTCAAGCTGCAGCATTAGACGTTTTTGAAAAAGAATTTTAGAAAAAGACATTCCTTTTAAAGTTTGACAACTGCATTATCACGCCCCATATTGCATGGTATAACGAGGGAGCTAACGCTGACTTACGGCGTTCTTCTGCAGAAGAAGTTGTTAGATTTTTCAAAGGTATAAAACCAAAGAACATCGTTAATCCAGAAGTTTTGAAATATTATCCAGAGCTAAAATAATCGATGTGACAGGCATTGCGCTACTAAATCCAAATATCACTCTATTTATTTTAAAATTAAAAAATAAATTATAATTTTTAGTTAACCATTCTATTTAAAATGTAGCTTAAATTTCTTAATGATTAGTCCGGCGACCGCTGCGTCTTGTATTGCTAAACCAACTGATTTAAAGACAGTTATTTCATTTTCATCGACTCTTCCAGGTTTTTTGCCTGTAACTATTTCCCCCAATTCGGCGTAGATATGGTTTTCTGTAATTGCCCCTTCCTTGATTGGCAGTATTATGTCCCCAGCTTCTTTTAATGCTGCACTTCTTAAGTCCACAACCACCTTTGATTTCACTATGGTTTCGGTGTCTAGCTCTCTTGCATGGGGATAATAGGAGCCTATAGCATTAATGTGAACCCCCCTCCTCAACCATTCACCTTTAACTACGGGTTCAATGGATGTTGTAGCAGTAATTACTATGTCACTATTTCTTACAGCATCTTGAGCTGAATCTACAGGTATTACGTCTATCCCTAATTTCTTAGACATTTCTTCGGCGAATGTCTTTCTTGCACTTACTACTTTATCATAGGCGTAGGCTTTCTCTATTTCCCTTACTTCTTTAACTGCCCATAATTGGGTTCTACCTTGCACTCCACAACCTATTATTCCAACATATTTTGAGTCCTTTCTTGAAAGGTATTTTGTCGCAACTCCACTTACAGCTCCAGTTCTCATTGCAGTTAGATGTGCAGCATCCATTATTGCAGATACTTTCCCAGTTTCCGTATCATAGACTATGAGGGTGGCTACTGTTGTGGGAAGGTTGTACTCAATGTTCTTTGGGAATATTCCAAAAACCTTTGTTATAGCTACATTTGCTCTCTTTAGGTATGCGCTCATTTGGGAGATGCTTCCATTTTTCAACATGATTGTTGTGCGTTCTGGCATTATGGCTTCTCCAAGCTGTAGTTCTTTGAAAGCTTCTTCAACAGCATCTATGGCTTCCCTCATAGTTAAAAGACGTTGTATGTCGTTTTCATTTAAAAAAAGCATGGGGGATATCCCCCCTAGCCTAATATGAAACCATACTTTATTGGGTCATCTTTCTCCAAAATGCAGTGCTGTAAACCTATGATATACGCTTTAGCGGATAACTTTGGTACTATTGCTTTGTACATGCCAACCTTGGTTTCTTTGCATATTTCACCGGTCATGGTTAGGTCTGGATTTACTAGGCTCTCAATTATTAGCCGTTCTCCAGTTTTAAGCATTCCCTTAGCCCAAAGTGTAGCTAGTTTAGCGCTGACGGATGTCCCTGCTGGGGAGACGCATATGGTATCTGAATAAACATTTGCATGCCTACCATGATGTGTAGGTTTAATGGGCTTTGCTGAGAAGGTTACCAACTCAATCTTATTTAACTCTGGGTTTTCTGGATGAGCAACTTTAATTTGATCGTTTGCAGCTTTAAGTATTTTCATACCAATGCGAATCAATTCTTTTGCGTTTTCAGGTTTAACTTGAACACCGACTTCATCTGGATTAACAAATACGTAATATAGTCCTCCGAAGGCTACATCCACATTGATTTCGCCTATGTCAGGAACTTTAATTTTCCTCGATTCTTGGTAGAAGGAGGGGACGCCTTCAAAGGATATTTCTTGAACTTCACCATCTTTAACATTAGCCTCAACTTTGACGAGTCCAGCAGCAGTATCGAGAGTTATCTCAGTTACTGGTTCCTTAACTTCAACCATACCTTGCTC
>NZ_JANGFQ010000076.1:0-7424 GCF_024707025.1 Candidatus Culexarchaeum yellowstonense | reverse complement strand
AGGATTAACTGGGGAGAAAATCTCCTCCTCTTCAAAAAGCAAAGAAGAAATCTTTATCCCATACTTATCCCAAATCTCACTCTCCTCCTTCCCCAAAAGATCAAATCTCTCCCTTATGTCCGGTAAATTCCTCGCAATTATCAACAAATCATAATCGCTATCCTCCCTCGCATAACCCTTAACCCTCGAACCGAAAAGAACAATGGAAACCAGATTCCCACCAAGCTTTTCCTTACAAGCTTCAACAAACTCCCCCAAAGCTTCCCTTTCCCTTTTCGTTAACCTCATACCCCCCTCACCAAAATACCCTTCAAAAACAGCCTCCAAAACAATTAAAATCAAGATGATCCTCCCTTCCTCCAATTTGCTTACAGAAATATCTTAACTTCAGCTCAATTTATTATTTGCTCCCTCATCCCCCTTTAAAGTTAATCTACAAAGGCTTAAATCATATAGTTTGTTTAAAAGATTTGTTTGTGAAATCCCTATGCCAAGAGAATAGGCATACGCCAATACTTTTTGGCAAAAACTTATATTCATCAACTAACCTCAAATAAAAATAATTGTGCATAGTTTCTCGGAAGAACTTAAAAATTTCGTGCAATCCCTCGAACTTGCAGCGGAACTTGCGAGTAGCGTACTAGAGGTAATCTCTAAATACATAGATATGGAGAAATTGAGGGAAGAAGATCCACATAGAATTCTGAAAGTCATCATGAACTTGATACTCCGAGTAGGAGGAATCACGCTCAGCGACTTAAAACTCTACAAAGAAGTAACATTAGACAAGTATGGAAAGGAAGAGTTGCTGGGAGAATTAGTTGAGATAAAGAAAGTTAAGGATATTTCCACTAATACCATACTCTACCTGGAAGCAGAAATAGAATTTAAAGGTAAACGTATAGAAGCAGTATTCCTAATATACGTTGACGCAAATTACAAACTGCAACCAATAAAAATCTGGGTGAGATCAACACCATATGAATGGATGGAAAAAATAGAAGATATCATAAGGAAATATGGAGAAAAAGTATTCATAACAATCCTACAAAACCTCCTAGAAAAGATCTTTAAAATTAAAATATAGGAAAAATTGGGAGTTTAAATATTTCTAATTCGCGACAAAATTCTCTTAGCTTCATCAGTTAAACGGAAATACTTCACAGCCACAGCATAACCCTTTGAGGGGTTCATAAGCTTAAATTCACCTTCAACAAGCCCATACTGCAACAATCTCGATAAATGATAAGACACCAACTTCCTATCCACATCCACCCCCTCACCTTTCAACCTCTCCACAATCTGATTAACATAAAGAGACCCCTCCCTCTCCAAAACCCTCAAAATCCTCAACCTCAGAGGATGAGTAACAATATACAACTTCTCCTCCTCCATAAAAACCACCCCATTTCCATAAGGAAAAATTTTCCCCATACCCCTATACAGCATTCCACATTAAAAATCTATCTATTAATAAACTTTTCCCTCCTCACCAATAAAAGGGAACTTAGGAAAAAGACAATATAAAACCAAAGGGAATGTACCATCGAATGCTACCTTAATTGATTTAATCTTAACATACAGCTATTTCATTACAACAATACGCCCATTTTTCTGAGTTTCTTCTTGTATATTATGATTTGAGGACTATTACAATTGATGGTGTGGTGCTTATCGTTATTGTGATGGAATCGATTTTGAAAATGCCAATGTACTTTGAGATTATCTTCCAGATGGTTGTGAGAAAATTTGATAATTATTGAGCAAGTTGCTGGGGACAATCTTAAACTTCTGAATGACACTGGAAACTGAGGATAAGACGGTTGTCACATTTGAGAGTAGAGAACCCTTGCATCCATCACAGCAGCCCTCACACTAGGCTGAAACTCCAAAACCTCAACGCTAAGCCTGGGAAGACTTCTCAAAAGTAATGCAAAGAAACACTTGTTTAATATAAGTTACATTAAATATGCGGTGTCTGGATCAAGACATTCTATACACCGTGAATTCCACAATCCAATATGGCTTGAATTGAGCTAAAACAATGTATATTTTAAAGCCACTAGCAATAAGCTCTCGAATAAGCTCCTCTTGCTTATCCGATAAAGCAATAGCTCCATGAAATGAAGATTTAAGCTCAATTATAGCCTTCTCTACCAATACCATCTCAGCATTAACCTTCTTTCAACATCATCTAAGTAATATTCTTATTGCATTCCTGTATCGCCCACCTAACTCACATGTAAGTTTCCAATTGAGATCTTCAAAATTGGAATTCTTAGGATGGGAAGATTTATGAATTGTTTACAACTAAGTGATAAATGGTGATGTGCATGGTGATTTTCAGAATAGGAGGTAAAGATTACGATATTACCGAGAAGAAAATCGAGGAAGTTTTGGAAAAATTGGAACCAGAACCTCTTAAGGGTGCTAGAAAATACTACATAGAATATAAGGGTAAACGATATCCCATCAAACAAGTAATTGCAGCAGTAACGGGGCTACCAAGAATAGGATTCACAGCCAGAGATGCATATAGAGTCCTAACAAAACTCGGCTTCGAAGTCAAAGAACTAGGAAAACAGAGTCTATAAAGTGACCGTGTAACTATGCAAATAGAGAACGAAGAGTTTTACAAAGACTTATAAATCTTCAAAACAACTTGGGAAGAAGCTCTCCAAAGTAAGTTCCAATATACCTTTGGACAACTCTTGAAGCAAGATTCAAACACTTCTCAACAATTTCTTTCCCCGGAGCCTTCCCTTCATGAACAACTCCATTACGAACCTTGTGGAGAAATTCTTTGAGGAACTTAAAGGAGGCAAGGTTAGCGTCATTGTAAGGTAGCCGACTTACTAGGCTTAAAGAGATTGTTTTTATGAAAATGTGGCACTAGAACATATTCAAGAAGATATTCCTTCCACCTTTTAATTTTAAAGGCAAAAACGGAATTAGGTTGATTAAGGAATAGTCTCTTTCAGTTTAATACCAAATTTCTCGAACGCTTTAAATAAATCGTCGAAGAATAATGTAAAGTCCTCCATGACCTCATACCAAGGGTCTACCCCTATTACTTCTTCTTTCCTTTTTAATAGTTTGCCAATACTTTTCCACCATTCTACAAATAGGGAAGAGAGCACCCCAAAAAGACGGGTAGTTATAGACATTGTTAATATGATCCTGTCATTTAATTTAAATGATAATGTCTTAATGGTAAGTCGTATTACCCCCTTATAATCATAGAAGAACACAATGTATTCACGTTTCACACCATGATTCTTAAAGTAAATTTCCTTAAATGCCTTCAATTTATATTTCTCCGCTGAAAAACTCAAAACGCTACTTTTCAATGATTCCTTCCAATTTTTACCTTCAGCAATGCTCATAACTAATGTCGTGTTTGCACAATATCCTCCTAGTACAATATGATAAAGTACATTTGATAGAAAAAGAAAAAGCAAAAGTATTGCAGTAAGCATTGCGAGTTCGTACATCATAATATCATATGCTTCATGTCGAAACATTGCATCAATTACCTTGCTAAATAAAATTGCTAATGCAAGTGAATATAATAATGACGTGAAAAAGCGGTGTTGCTGCTCTATCCTGTCAGCTATATACTTAGCAATTTTCCCACTACCTTTCCAGTATCTACTTTCATTATTTTCTTCAAAGGCAGTATAACCATGCAAAGAAAAACACCATCAGTCGTAATAATATGATGAATATAAATCTCTTACGTTTAGCATCACTCCAATTTCTCATGAAATTTCTTGACAAAAATACTTAACATTTAAAAGTAACCACAAGAGTTAGTGTAAAGTGATGTCGGAAGATAAAGTTTTGTGGATATGTCATTTTTGCGGTAAAAAGTGGGAGGCACCTGTTGGGCTCATTATAAATTCTGTTAGAAAACATCTTCAAATTATGCATAATTTTGATGAAAAACGAATGGAACCTATTTTAAATTCACTTAGAGAAAAGATTAAACATGAACGATTACGTTCAATAATGAGAAGACTTCAGACAGAAATATGAGATTGTTGAAATATACATAAAATAAAATGATTATGTTGAGTCATTTTCCCAACATAAAATTTTAAGTAATTTCTAGTGAAAGGAATTATGTTGAATTGAAATGTTTAGGAAGTTCATGGAGGAGAGGTTGAAGAAGGGCCTTATACTTAGGAAGTTGAGGAAGCAGATGTTTAAGGTGTCAACGAAGATTATTAATGCTGCTGGTTTGGATGCTTCTCTATGTAGTGATATTGAGGGTTGCAAGAGCCATATCGTAGTATTCTCACCATTCCTAAACCTTACACGTGTAAAACTATTCCTCTCAACACCCAGGGGTGTAGTTGATGCCTTGAAGAGAGGGGTTAGAGTTGTCGTGGTTACAAGGCCTGCAGTTAAGAAGTGGGTTGGAGACCCAGATGAGCATAAGGAATGTATAAAGACACTTACAGAGGCTGGTATAAAGGTTGTGGAAATTGAGGCTTTACACTTCAAAGCAGTAATAATAGATGATGAAGTAATATACTTAGGCTCCATAAACATACTAAGCCTCCTACCAATAGAATACTACCCACCAGACTACATGGTAAGATTTGAAAGCGAAGCCCTAACAGATGAAATAATCGAAAACGTAATTGGAAGAAAGAAGTATGAAGAAATAATAGGATAATGCCAGCTCTCAATCGAGCTTGATCCTTAAGATTGCAGTCACTGAGATTTCTTAATGTTATTGATAAACTGGAAAAAGGTGGAGTTAATTTGTTAAGTATTGCTTGACTAGTTTTCTGAATTCTTGTATTGCATTTTCGTTGCTTGGAGCTAGATTATCAATTACACTTATGGTTGTTAGTTCCTTTTTAATGTTAATTGGCACTGGCTTCATTGATGCAAGTATCATATTAGTAGGCTTATACTTCTCTAAATATGGGCATTTTTACTCACTTTAACCCATTATTCAAACATTTCTTCACAATTCTCTATAAGAGTTGTTAAGAATTGTAAAAAAATGGTTTGCAGTTTGTCCCGTTTTCACTCTGAAAGTAATCTTCTAGCTACCGCTATTGTCAGGATCTTCACTCCTATAATTAACGCTTCTTTATTGAACGTAATGTTTGGGTTGTGTAACCCTGGCGTAAGGTCGGCGCCTACCCCCAGATACGCGGTCTTTAGCTGCGGATACATTTGCTTGTACACATGGAAATCCTCACTTCCTGAGGTGTAGAGGTATTCTATTAAACCTTCTGGTCCCAGTACTTCTTTAATAGCTTCTGCCAGGTTCTCAACGGACCCTTTATCGTAGTCAGCTCCTGGAACAGAGCCTAGGAGTTTAAATTCTACTGTCGCGCCTATCGCTGCCGTAGCGCCTTCGCAAGCAGTTTTTAGCTTACTTATGAGCTCTTCCATTAACTTGTTTGTCTTAGCACGCAGGTTCACAACTAGAGTTACTTTATCTGGAATGATGTTGTGGGCTGTCCCACCTGAAATCATCGTTGGTGCAATTGACCACGGTTGAGTTGGATCCAACCATATCGCGTTGGCAGCCAGTACAGCAAGCGCTGCGCCAACGATGGCGTTCACGCCCAGGTGTGGGCGTGCTCCGTGAGCGGGTTTTCCGCGTATAGTGATTTCGAGTGTGGCTGCTCCTCCATGCCAAAGTGCCGGTGTCGCCTGCCCGAGTCTTGCCTCTTGAATTGGACGTAGATGGACTCCGTAGAGTTCATCGAGACCTTCAACGGCTCCGGCTTTCGCCATTTTCTCAGCACCGAACAGCGTTTCTTCTGCAGGTTGGAAGATAGCACGTATCTTCCCGCGCTTAACAAGTCCCAGCTTTTTGAGAATTAACATTGCCCAAAGCACCATTGTAGAGTTAGCATCATGTCCACATCCATGTGAGTAAAACGTTTCTCCTTTCTCGTTTTTGAAGGGGAGTGCATCCATGTCGGCTCTCAACCCTATGCTGGGGCCTGGCTCTGATCCGGCCAATTCAGCTATAAAACCTGTCTCTGTAAGCTCTTTAACGGGAATTCCTGCTTCTTCCAGCCGGGTCTTAAGATATGTTGAAGTCTTATGTTCTTGAAAGCCCGGCTCCGGAATTGCGTGCAAGTCCTCAAAAGTCTTCAGAATTGCCTCTCGATGTGCTTCCACGGCTTGTACAACGCTTTCAACAAGTTGCTTGGTGACGCGAGCCATTTACATCACTCCCATGAACAGCAGGATCATTCTCATAATGGCCATGGCTACCAATGCGTTAACTATTGCTATCACGAATATATGACCCCAATACTTAGGTGGGGTCCCTATTACTGTGAGCGCTCTTCCCTGGTACTGTATTAACGCACCCATGAGAAGTATAGCTGGCGTGAGTATGGCCATGTGAGCGTTTGTCAGCACACCAGCCTTATAGAGGCTTAACGCTACCCCCATGCCACCGCCCATGCTCATGAAGGACGCTATTAAGACCATTATAGCCGCCCCTGGTAAACCCCAGAGGCCCATTATGGGACCAAGTGCGACACCTATGAGGTTAAGCACTCCTGTTATATCCAGTATGTAGATGATTAGGAAGGCCATCATAACGTTGGGCAATATGTATTTTACTCCTATATCCCATCCCCTTCTCATGCCGTCAATGAACGCTTCGTATATCTTGGTGCCCTTAATTTCCCCAGTATACAGCGTGGCTTTCCCCGCTTGCACAGACGCTTGTGTTTGCACCCGTGTCTGCTCCCTCCTCTCCTCTGACTTGCCTCCTCTGAACTTTAGATAAAGTCTGAATATGTTGGCTCCAAAGAATTTCATTGCAAATATCACTGCTAACACCGTTACTGGAGATACCCCTGCCGCAATTAATGCTGGAAACGCTAGTGCGCCAGTCGAGAAAAAATTTGTGATCGTGCCGTCGGCGCTGAATTGAAAAGTGGCAAATATATCTCTCTCTTTATCGTTAATTAAACCAGCATCATATAGTTGCTTAGTCATGGCAGCGCCGGCATCGGTGCTTTGAAAGCTACCTAACATGGCTAAGCTGCAGTACCCTGGGATTCCCAACAGCGGCTTGAGGAGTGGGGTTAGAAGCCTCTGTCCGGCAAGCAAGGCACCGAAATAGTCGAACACGGCTATCAACCCCAAAGCAGTCATCACTACTGGTATCAGTTGGATGGCAAATACGAATCCGTCTCGTACGCTAGCACCACCGGTTCCGCGAAAATCGTAGGATTTTCCATCACCCCCAGGTATTTTCCCAAAGCTACCGAGTAGATTCGAAAAATCGAAAACTTTCACCCAGTCAGTTCTTGTTGAGAACACGCCTGAGAAGAGGACCAGCGCCAAGATGAGGGCTACGTAACCATACCATTTCACCTCAATTTTCCCCACTTCCATAACTTCACCCCCATTCGTATAAGCTACTG
>NZ_JANGFQ010000075.1:0-7440 GCF_024707025.1 Candidatus Culexarchaeum yellowstonense | reverse complement strand
TAGAACTCCAACTACATTCCCATCCTCCAAAACATTGGATAAGTATCTTCTCAAATCATTTAAGTATCTCTCATCCTTTATTATTGATTCCAGCAATCCAGTAACCCAAACTAAACTAACCTTAAGATAGTAATAAACATTTAACACTTGTGTAGGAGAATCTTCATTTCTTATTGAATTGGGTTTCATGAATCTCATTAAGAGAGCGAAAGGATGCAATGAAATGCTTATGTGCTTCTCTTACGAGTACTGGTTTAAGCCAGATATCCCAATTTAAGATGGGAGAATTAAAGTAGTGGGTAAAGTATTGTTTAATGGTATGGTGAATGTTAAGATAAGTATAAGCATCCCTGAAAATCTTCTGAGGAGAGTTGATGAACTCTGCAGATCGATGAATATGGCTAGGAGTGAATTCATTGTTAAGGTGTTGGAGGAAAAACTGGGTGCAGGGGTCGAAGCTGAATTTTATAGATATCCGACAGTCTTATGGAAGTTGAGTTCTAGGGGATACTTTAAGTTGAGGTCCCCTAGATTTCATGGTAGATGGATTGGGGGATGGGTTGTTGAGGAAGTTGAGGGTTAGCTACTATGTTTATGTTTTGTTGCTTCATCATTGTTTTATAAATAGCTAAAAGGTTTTCATGTAAGTCGTGGGGGGTGTGGATGTGTAGAGATTTATTTAAAGTGGAATTTAATTGCCCTTTATTCTATAGGCTAGAGCTTATCAGCCATTTCCATAAAGGTAAACACTTAATTCTTCTACCTTCAACTTCCAATTCACCTTCATAATCCCATGTGATTATTAGTAAATCTTTGCATTTCAATTCTTCAGAAGCTTTAATTAAATTTCCAATTTCCCTTCTTTCAATGTCATTTTTGCTGTTGGCATATGTAACTTGAATTAACTTCTTGGTGCTTATACCTTCCCGAATAACGAAGTCTACTTCGTTTCCATCTCTCTTCCCATACTCCTTCCAGTAGAAAACTTCAAATTTTGATCCCTCCCTCCTCCTTAGTAATTCTATTGCAACCATATTTTCCATCAATCTACCAAAACTTCTTTCAGCATCTGGATAAATCGCTCTAATTATTCCATTATCTACAACGTATAGCTTTTTCGGATACTGCTTCCTCTCCTTTATTGAGTAGGAGAATATTTCTGTGGGGAAGAGGAGGAAGATTTCCTCTGAGTATTTTAAGTATTTGATTAGGGTGGATTTACTGCACTTTAATCCCAAAGTCTTCAGGTAATTGTATATTTTGGAGATGCTTACTTGTTTGGAAAAGCATGTTACAGCATATCTTAAGAAGGCATCTAATAATGTGGGGTCAACCCTATACCTCTCCACAAGATCTTTATAGAAGATTGTTTCATAGTAAGCTCTTAGAATCCTCTCCTTTGTATCAATATCCTCTGTTAAAACAACTTTTGGGTATCCCCCAAATTTAACATATTCCTCTGTTAATCTAAGTATTCTCCCCCTCTCCTCCAAATAGCTTAACACTTCAACATTCTTCAATTCAACCCTCTTCGCCTTCAAAAATTCCCTAAAACTAAATGGGAAAACTGTAAAATCTATACTTCTCCCCCTCAAGGATGTTGCAATCTCTTTACTAGAAAGTTTTGAAGAAGATCCAGAAATAAAAATCCTAAACTTCCCACTCTCATAAACTCTCCTCACCCATCTATCCCAATCCCTAACATTCTGAATCTCATCAAGGAAAAGGTATATTGGAGCATTCTCCACAGGGAGGAACAATTGATAGAAAACCTTCATCATACCCTCCAAATCATTTGCATCCAAATTCCTCAATCTCTCATGCTCAAAATTCACATAAAGCATATTCTCCCTAGAAACCATACCAGAAAGCTCCCTAACAAGCTGAAACATCCTAAAAGTTTTCCCCGCTTGCCTTGGACCTATAATCGCAACTATCGTGGTTGGCTCTAATGGTAATTTTATCTCCCTCTCAACAAGTTCAGGTAGCCTACTCACCTTCCACTCGGAAAGAACAACTTTAAAGTCCTCTTCCCTCACAAATTGTACTATAGCAGAACAATTTTATAAAAATTTTGTTCTCTAAAAGAACAATTTTCATGAAGCATTCGGATAACTCATAAACAAAGCTTTAGATGGTAAAGGTTTATGTGCCATATTCTTTAGTCTGTTTTAGCATGGTTATGGAGTATGTAAGATCGACAGAAATATGTGTTGAAAGGGAAGCAATAATGAAGCTTATTAAACCAAAAACGCAAAGACTCATCAAACATCCTTAACATTTTTAAGTCATAATCCTTCTCCTAAAATGATGAATTTATATAAATAAACTGTGCAATTAATTTTGGGGAATCAGATAGTTACAGCCCCCTTCATATGCTTCATGGTGAGGGTGATAATGAAGAGTAGTTTGGAGGAGAGGGTTGCGAGGATTGAAGGTATACTTGAGCAGATGGATAAGAGGTTAAATCATATTGAAAGTGAAATTAGGGATTTGAAAGCATATTTTGATGGGGAGATTAAGGGATTGAGAAATTTAATGGAGGCTTGGAGGGCAGATTTTGATAGGAAGTTGGGGGATATGAAGGCAAGTTTTGAAAGTAGGATTGAAGGTTTGAGGAGGGAATTGTTTGAGGAGATTAGAGATTTAAGGGGTAGATTCTATTGGATTATAGGAATTCAGATAACAATGTGGGTTACAATAATACTAACAATACTATTCAAACATGCTTAATGACTTAAAATATGAGTCTTAACTTTTAACCTCAGCTTCCCAAAACTCTTCCATACCCATGATTGCTTTCATGTATATGGTTATTTGAAGCATGCCCAATACTTTGATAGTATCCTTTTAAGCTGGGTTAATGTTGAATCAACTTGTCTAGTTATCCATGAGCTTGCCTTCCCCGTTGGTGGTGTAGCTACATCCTCAATATTTAATTTCTCCATTCCAGCAGCGCATGCTGTTACTAGGTAGAAGGCGTTTACAGCTGCTTTAACATTGTATCCTCCACCAAGCCTAATCAAAATCCTTCCACCACAAACTTCATCTGCAATTTTGAGAACCTCATTGGTTAATTCTGGGTAGAATGCCATGGTTAAATTGTAGTTTGTCAGTGGATCTGCAAAGTAGTTGTCTGCTCCAACTATGAATAAGAGTATGTCTGGTTTGAATTCCCTCATTAATGGTGGGAATATCTCCCTCAAAGCCCTCAAATAATTCTCATTATCAACTCCTGGTGGTAGTGGAACGTTAACTGTATACCCCTCACCAGCTCCAACCCCAACCTCATCTATGAATCCCGTTCCAGGGTATAGTGTTCTTGGATCTTGATGTATAGACATGTAGAGTACTGTGGGATCATCATAAAATATCTCTTGAATACCATTCCCATGATGTGCATCGCAATCCAATATAAATGCCCTCCTAACATATCCATACTTCTGCAAATGCCTAATTACGATGGCATCATCATTGAAGTAGCAGAAGCCAAATGAGAAGCCATAATGGGCTTTGGTTGCATGATGACCTCCAAAAGCAACACATTGAACAGCCCTATCAAACTCCCCACCCATGACAGCTCTACCCGCATATATTATCCCACCAGCCTGAATGAGTGCACGTTCATAAGTTCCAATTGGTACAGGGGTATCAGCATCAAGCATACCTCCACCTACACTCAACCTCTTAATCAAATTTAGAAGTGAAGGGTCATGGACTAAGAGGATATCATCTTCAGATGCCTTAAAATCAGGGTCAACAACACGAACATTGGGCAAATCAAGCACACCCTCCACCCTCAACTTCTCAAAGTATAATGCGAGGCGCTCCCTCCTAAATGGATGACCAGGACCAAAATCATGCTCCAACAACTTCCTCTGATAAATCAATGCAACCCTCCTCAAAAACAACCACCACAAACCAATAAAACTCCCATAAACAAAAAGTTCACGGAAATATATGGTTCACATTAAAATCTCGATCTAAAACCCCTCTTTCTAACATTTTCAAAAAAGAGTATGCCATCACAATATTACGAAAGGAAAGCTTTTGCCATTTGATATCAATAATGCCAGACCCACATAATGTTAGGGGGGTTAAGTACGGCATTTTGACTTGTCGATCACCAATAGCTTAAGTCTCTACATCATTACACATATAATTCACCAATAGATGGTATCGATATTAAACAATTGAAAATAGAATACTCTAATACATTTACATTAAGATATATGACATGTTAATTGTATGCGTAAAGTTCAAAGGAACTGTAATTCTTCCCAACAATTATCTTGTTCGTTGAGGGGTCTAATTTAATATCGTAAAACTCCATAACCTTAACTCCCACAATGAGCTCCTCATCCAACCCCTCAACATTTAACAATCAAATCACTATAGAAGTTCCTTAACATACGTCCTTATTCTTATTTCCTGATCACTCCAGATTCTCATTATTTTTGCAAAATAATCATAAAGTCTATAAATATCTTTACACCCTAAAATTTTATGATTTTTTATTACCTCTGCCTTCATGTAAAGTGGAAGCTCCTCAAACAACCACACGTCATAACCTGCTTTATAAATTTTCGAAAATACTTCCAATAAAAGAGAAACCTTATCTTTTGAATCAGGTGCAACAATACATATATCAGTATCTCTTGCTAATGATACATCACTAACCTTAGATCCAAATAATAATACAGCTAAAACATTATCAATTTCAAGCAATGAAGAAAACTCTATATCCATGTTTCGATGAACCTCCTCATCTTTTTTATCTCAGGAAGTAAAATTTTTATTGACCCTAATGCTACCTCATCAGATAACATATTGTATCCATGTACAAGCCTATTCCGCAACCCATTTGCTTTTCTTAATATACTGGATAATGTATCATCAAATAAACCACTTTCCTCCAAAATCTTAATATTTGTATAATCATCCTTTGGCGGTATTTTCAAATCAACCAATTTCATAGCTACAATATCAAACAATGCCCCCACAATCTCTTGAAATGCTTCGTATATCGCTAAGCGCGTCCTCTCCTCTTCACTCATAGGCAACCAAGATTCTATATTAAGTATCCTCCTATCAATATGGGCTAACTTATCCAAATATCTTACTCTTCTTTCCACAATAAAAAGAACATAAAAAACTAAATAAATATTTAATATATCATGTTACAAATGTAGCAACTTTCAGTTAATAAGTCACCGTAATTTTTAAACTTAAAAGAAGCATACTAAAAACATCAAATTTAAGAATCCTGCATACTATTTAAATATTTTTAAACCATTCCACTACTTTCAATTCCCTTTATTAAGTTCCCATCGGCTCCAAATCAGCATTCCCTCACAGAATTTAAATACTATGAAACGGATAGAATCTTAGGAATGCCCTCCATAGAAGAGCTTATTCAAAGAATTGAAAAATGCAACATTTGCAACACTGAATTTAAAGGTTTAGTGATTACGGAAAGCAAACCATACTTAGAATTCAACGTATATGAAGAATGGATTCCCGAACAAAACATAAAATGTTTATTTATAGGGGAATCCCCACCAGGAAGGGATACATTCTTTTATGATTACCAAAAGGAGAATACCCTTAGAAGAAACATGTTCAGCCTTTTAGAAATCAGCAATTATTACTATGAAGGATTATGTGAATTCAAACGGAGAGGCTTCCTATTAATAGATGCAGTGAAATGTAGAGTCAATAAGAAAGGGAGGAACATACCGAAAAGAGTCATCGAAAATTGCTCAAAGATTTTCAAATATGAAATCAAACTATTATCAGAAATTAAAAATGTCAAGAAGATCGTTATCCTAGGAAGCACGGCTTTGAAAGCTCTAATGATGATAGGCTTTCACGAACTAAATGGATATGGCGTGGAGAAAGACTGCGGGAAAACATTAAAGTCAAACAATTTCGAAATATTCCTATGCACACTACCCTTCGCCAGAACCAAGAATTGCTGGAACACTACCAAAGTAAGGGAGAAGCTGAAATCCTTCATCGAAAAGGAATTATAAAATACATTCCAACCAAAACATGCTAAAACCCACACAATAAACTAGAAAAGACCATCAACAACTCAAACATCCACAAAATAAACCATAAACTCATCACTCAGCAAAACATTCCCAAACCAAACAACAAAATTATCAACAAACCCCCTCCACCCAAAAACGATCGTAACCTCAAATCCACAAACCCCCAACCAATATCCACTTCAAAAATTCCAGCCGTAGAAAGCTTTTCCCATTCAATTCCCTCCGCAGGGTTCTGGAGTATAGAGTATGTATGGATATAATTTTATAAGCTAAACCCATAATACATTTTAATTGGTGTATTAATGGAGATTAAACATAAATTTGCCTTCTGGTTTGGGATTGTAATGTTATTTGGGGCTTATGCAAGTCCTTTAGGCATCCTATTAATCTTATATGGATTGGGAGTATTCGATAATGATAAAAGTAAACCCCGAATACTGCAAGCTGACAAAGGAAAAGCTTAAACCATTCATTAAACAGAAGCATTTCTCTCAATTCCCTATACCGGGTTCACATGAAAAGTGATCTAACCCTATCGAAGGAATTGAAGTTGCAGATATTCTGGGTTTTAGGTACACTTTATCTCTTCTCATAGATTATCCGCATCTCCTTTTTCACATCTTCTATTATGTAAGGGCTTAAGCTGCTGAAAATTTCAAGATCAACCTTTCTTCTAAATACTTTCCTCAGCTCATTTTCTATCCTAACCAAATCAAAGAGGCTCTTCTCACTGTTCCGCTCAAATTCGATAACTACATCTATATCACTTCTCCTTTTCTGCTCACCCCTGACAAAGGAACCGAAGATAGCCATAAACACTATGTCATTCTTTCTACAAATCTCAACCAGCTCCTCCTCTAAACCCTCCCTCCTCAACTCTTTAGGCAGATTTTGAATATCAATTCTAACACTCATACCTTGATTGTTAGAAGATTCGCTCAATTTAAGTCTTTCCTCATAAAGTTTTCTGAAACTTGAATCCCTCCGTCAGCTATAGAATTGGGTTTGGAGCCGAAGATTCTAAATCTAGAAGATATGAAGGAAGACTTCGCCGACAAAGCTCTTAAATCTAGAAAAACCTAAACCCCCTTTTTATCCCGCTATGGAGACCTTAACGTTTAAAATTACATAACTCATCCACATGCATTCTCCCATATTTCTCAAATTCAAATAGATTCGTAGAACCCCCATATTCAAATCATGTCATCTTTCAATTCCCTCTATTGGGTTCTACGGAATTGGAAAGACAGCGAGTGCTTATGAATTTGCAAACTTTCAATTCCCTTTATTGGGTTCCTTATGATTGCAAATCCATGTGGCAATAGATGTATGAATGCCTTTCAATTCCCTTTATTGGGTTCTTTTTTGATGGTGATAGGTTATG
>NZ_JANGFQ010000074.1:0-7454 GCF_024707025.1 Candidatus Culexarchaeum yellowstonense | reverse complement strand
GTTGAGCCAAGTGAAAACGAATCTTTCAATTCCCTTTATTGGGTTCCGATATTTTCTTTTCTCTTTTTGGGTTTTTAAGGTTTTTGGCATGATTAATTCAGGAGTTATCATGGCATAAGCAAAACTTGCATTAAACTGATGATTTTTGTGCCAGTTGATGGTGAAGCTTATGGTGAAACTATTCGTGGAAAATTCGACTTTTGTCTAAAAGTATATCGACAATTTATAGTTAACTACACAGTAAACTAAATTTTAAGAAGTTTATATTTTTGTGAATAGTTTTGCTATTGTTCTTGCTTTTAATCGATATTCCTTCCCCACTTTCTCATATTCCACTAATCCCTCTTCAATCATCTTCTTAACGATTTTGTGTATTGTGCTTTTTGCCATCGCCACCTTCCTTGATAGTTGACTTAAATTAATTTCTCCAGCTTCTATAATTGCATTTAAAACGCTCTTATACTCCTCTTTTAATGGAGCTCTTATCCTTAGGACGTCTATGGTGAAGCTCAAATATCCTTCCAAATTTTCCAATTCAACTTCCACAACCCCCTTTAAACCCACTAATGTTGATGCTACAAGTAATTCTATTATCAGGCTTCTCATTCCACCACTTAAATTTAAAATCACGTCGTAACCTAAACTTTTAAGCTTCATTAATCGTTCACCGATCATTGATACTGATCGTTCGAAATCTTTTGTTGGAATGGAAATTACTTCATATTCTACTCCTTCGAAATACTTTTTGAGGAATTCAAGTACGATTTGTAGAGCTTTTTCAGCTTTATCAACGATAGGTTCTGCTGTAAATATTAAAACTTTGTCACCGCTAGATAGGCCAGTTCTAAGTATGCTACGGATAGCGAAACGCTCATCAAACCCCAAACTCAAAATCAAAATTTTCAATTCAATGCACCAAAACAATAATAGTAGAAGTACAATATAAAGTGAACGATCAACATAAATTAGGGATTGTATATGAAAATAGAAAAAGATATATGTAAAAGTAGACTAAAAGTATTTGGTGAATTGTTTTATGGACATAAAAAGTTTAAGAGAAGTAGGGAGGATGCTGGGTGTACTTATCGCTGAAGAGGAAAGCTATACTTATGTGGATAAGTTGGCATATGCACCATCAAAGGATTTAGCAATATTCTATTTGAGGGAAGCTCTTAGAGATCTACATTCATTGATGAGGAAAACTCAATTCGAATATGATAAAACTGCTAGTGAGTTGAAGAGTATGGATTTTAATTTGATAGAAAATTGTATCCAGCAATTAAGCAATGTGAAGGATAGAAGGGAGCTTAGAGAACTAACATCTTTCATAGCTTCCACGGCACTTACATATTCTGCAAGTTTTAAAGTTCAAAAGATGGGGGGTGGATAGAGGTGGGGGATATATTCCTGTCTATTAGGGGTAGAGTTACAATAAATGTAGAAGCATTAAATATGACTGAATCTGTGGGCAATTATGTTAAGCATAGACGTGTTCCAGCAATCGTTAGAGAGAATGGTGGTTACGCAGTGTATTTTGTCCCATCAATCTCTGGTGAGAGTATTGCACATGGATTTCAAGAAGTCCTTGCAGAAACGGCAATTAACAGTAACCCAAAGATCCCAGTTTGTAAATTATGTGAGAAGGGGATCTTCCTAAAAAGTTCCAATGAAGCTGTTTTCAAGGAATCGTTTAATATGGATGTTCCTGCAGATGATCATGAACTTGAAAAAGTAGTTTTAGAGAAGTGCATAGTTGAAGATGTGGGTGGATTCCTATTCGCTTATGGTGAAAGGAATGTTAAGAGGACCTCCAATTTTTATGTTGGCTATATGATACCAGCAAGTGAAGCTATTAGAAATGTGGTTATAGAACCACAATTACAAACGAGATATGCTCTGGGAACACCATTCGTTAAAGGGAGAAGGGAGGAGAGGGGGCAAATGATCTACTATGTGGAGTTGTCTTCTGCACCATACACCTTTAGCTTTGATTTAGACACTAAATATATTGGGAAAACAGCCTTCGTAATCGGTAAGAAAAGTGAAGTTGGGGATAGAGTGCGAAGGATAGAAGCTACACTTGATGCACTACAAAAGTTCCTGTTGGAATTGATGTTTGGAGCTAAGAAATCGAGATTTCTACCAGTAGTAGATTGGGAATCCATTGTATTAGCAGTGTCAGATGACGTTTGGACTGTTCCAAGTTCATTTACATCAAATTACATTGAAAAAGCATTTAAGAAGAAGGAGAAGATAAGCTATAACACTTCACTTCACGTTTATGATGGAACTAAGGGGAGTTTTGAAGAAGCTGTAATAAATGCTATAGCGGAAGCAAAGAAGAGAATTGCTGCAAAGTGATATCGATGACTGTGGGATTCATAGTGGACTTAGAATTTACATGGGGCTTTCAATGTAGAGTTGCAGGTTTATCTAAAACTTCACCATCCTTTTATTATCCACCTCCAACAGTGATACTTGGGGGGATAGCTGAGAGCATAGCTAGAAAACATAATATTGGAGAGAATGATGGTAAAAAGCTAATTCCAATGTTAAGCAGAAATCTATTAGCAATAGGCGTAAAACCATTGAACTGCATTCCAATAACGTATCAAGCTTTAAGTAGGATAATAGCTGTAAGGGAAGCTGGAGGGGTGAGGTATCCAACTCCAGACCCAAAATATATTCTTAAATCGTTTGATGCTCCAGCTAGAGGGCATACCCTTCTATCAACGGTGGAAGATGATGCCCCCCAAATGAAATTATTCGCGGTATTTAAAGGTGATGAAATAAAATTTGGCGAAAAAGTGTTTAAGTTATCTGAAAATGATTTCTGGAGAATTCATAGATTAGGGTCTAAGGAGAGCTTAGTTTCAGTACTGGATGTTGTGGAAGTTGATGATAGTACGTTAAATAAAATAAGAAATGCAACTATAGAAACCACTTACAGTTTCCCGATAGGCGACGCTTTCGATGTGAAAATTGTGGGAAGACCTAAAGGTTTGTGGGTGGAAGAGGAATATATAAACCCATTTAAAGTTGAAGGGTATGATGAAAGGGAAAATCCAGTGGTGAATTACATGTTTGGTAAAAAGTTAATTAAATTTAAAGTGCCATTGAGGAGCGTTGGAGATTTTATGGAGAAACCTACATGTAAACTGGAAATTCGGGGTAACATTGTAGCTTATGAGTATAAGGGGGAGGTGGTCATAGGTTATGGTTAAGATCAAGATAAGTTATCCCGTGGATGGAACTTTTCTGAGTAGCCTATTATTTGAGGGGTTACTTTATACGATGAGTAAATCTGATTGTAAAATTAATGTGAATAGTGTGGAATTTGGAGATGCAAAATTCATTTCACAGATTTACGCTGAGTTAGATGATCAACGTATTAAAAACATTAAAGTGCCAATGGTTGGAAATGACAATATTAATAAGAAACTCTTCGAAAAATTTGGGTTTACTGGATTGGCAAGTAAGAAAACGTATTCAGATCTACTTAACACGTTAAAAAGTATTTGTGAGAAGATTACAATCACGAGAGAACTAAATATCTCAGCAAAGTTGAAAAAGGATTACATACTTGTGGATTTAGATGATAAATCTGAGGGTATTCAAGCAGCAATATTTAAGGCGGAGAGGTATATTGGAATATCGTCTGCGGAAGCGAAACTAATATCAAAACATTTAACACAATACTTTTCGAAGGAAGTTACATTAATTTTATTGCTCGGCCTGTACTCCTCATTTATTGCAACGGTAGCTTGGCAAAGACAGCAAAGATCATCATTTTTCCTAACGTTTTCCACAGAGGATATCATGAAATTGTTGAGGGGGGCTAATAGAGAGCAAATCGAAATTTACTTTGAAATAAAGGATGAAGCTATGAATGCTCTTAGAAACATAATATTGAAGAATCCACATAACGAGCTTCTATTCACAGAAATGGCGTTAAACGTTCAGCTTCAGAAACTGCTTAGGGAGAAAAATATAGACAAAATCTCATTCACGCTCTTCAAAGTTACCCTTGAAGGACAAATCTATAAGATATATGAGCAGATCCCATTAACCATATTGAGTGAATCCCCATTTTCAAAAGTAGCTTCCAAATTCTTTAATAAGAAATCAGGGGATCTTATCAACTACCTACACTGGCTTTTCTCATCACCAAATAGCATTATACTCAATAGTCTTGCAGATCCAAATAATCCAGTCTATTCAAATATGATTTCAGCTGTGAATGCAATGTATAGATTTGTAATGTTAGGCGATATTCAGGGATGGTTTGAATTTATAAGGGAGTTGTATAATGCTCATGAGAAAACTAAAAATGAGAAGGGTGAAAGTGAATACATTAAAATTGTAAAGAATATTGGAGTGTATGTATAGTGGTTGATTTACAACCATTTTACAATGAAGTATTGGAGAAGCTTTTTGGAGAAACTGTGGAGAGGAGGAAGTTCATAGATTACGTGATATCTGAGTTATGTAACTCATGGGATAAATATGATGTTTTTATAATTGAAGCTCCAACAGGGTATGGGAAGACAACAATTTCTGCAACTCTCTCCTTATACAGCATAAATGAGGAGTTGAAATCGATAATTGCATTACCATTACGATCATTACTTGAAGATCAATATGACAAGTATAAGAAGCTAGCGAGTACAATGCTTGTTGGTAAAAGGTACATGAATAATCCAGATTCACGATACCTATCAAAGCCTATAACTTTAACAACTATCGACACTCTATCCTTCACCCTCTTTGGACTTTCACCTGAAGATTTTGATAAAGTTGTTAAGTATTGGAGTGGAACTTCCATGGGCTCCCTCGGCCACTACCTCTTCTCAGTCGCATCCGTAACGTTGTCAAACGTAATTTTAGATGAAGTACACTTACTTGCTGATGAAATAAAATCCCTCAACTTCCTAGTAGCATTAATCCATCTATCCATCAGGAATAATCAAAAATTGGTTTTGATGTCAGCGACGATACCCACAGCTTTCGAAAAAGTCTTGGAGAGAGAATTAAGGCAACATATGAATAGGATGAGATTCATTAGATTTGGGAAGGAATGCATTGATGAAGAATTTGTGAATGAAAGGTTGAATAAGAATTATGAAATTGAAATTGTGGGGTTAAGAGGGGAGGATAAGGGAAGTTACATTAAAAGTTATATTAAAAGCAAAATGAATGGGGATTCATGTAAAAGGGTGATAGTGATTTTCAACACAGTGAAAGATGCTATATCATTTTATGATTCACTTGAAATGGATGATGTCCCTAAACTACTATTACATGCAAAATTCTGTGAGGAAGATAAGGAAAGGAAGATTGAAAGGTTAAAGGAGTACAAGAAGATGGACGGATACATAATAGTTTCCACACAAGTCATTGAAGCTGGTATTGACATATCGTCTGATTTAATGATAACTGAAATTGCACCAATAAATTCATTAATACAAAGGGTGGGGAGGTTTTTGAGGTATGAAGGGGAAAAGAAAGGGGCTTTATTAATATGGTATGAAATAGATGAGCAAAATAATCTTAGTAAAAGTGGAGAAAATGATGAGAAGTATAAGGTTTACGATTACGATTTAACTAAAAGAACTTTGGATTCTTTGCTTAATGTGAAGAGTAAAGGGAGAATAAACTTTCATGTACCATCTTCAAAGGATGTGATTGGATATAAGGATTTAATGGATATGGTATATCATGAAGGTGATTTTAAAGTTAAAAGTAGAGAGGTAACTTCATTATTAAAAATTAGTTTGGATCTGGAGGCTATGTCATATTCAGCATTAAAACAATTAATGAGGTTGGATGGGAGTTTTGTTAGAGACTCTATGCTAATACCCATAATCCCAAAATCATTAATATCGGAAGGGGGAAATTATGATTTAGAGAATTTACAGAAACTGGTAATCCCAATATCCTTTAATACTTTCACAAAACTGCTTGAGAAATCACTTATAAAAAGTTGTATTTGCAAATCACGTGAAGGTGAACATGAGCGTCCAATGACTCGTATTAAGCCACTGGATGAAAACATTGTTAAGGAGTTGAGAAATCCAGTAAGGGGGATTGAAAATCTCCTACGAATAATGAGCAAAGAAGGTATCTCTGCTTTCATTCTGGACGCAGATTATGATGGTGAAAGGGGGTTAATGATAGAATATGAGTAAAGATGTCATTTACAGCTATTATGAAGAAGGTCCAGAATTTTCCGTAAGGGAAAAGTTGGTTGATCATGTAGATGAGTGTATGAAGATAATGTCCAATTTCAATAATTCGAGGATTTACAGGTACTTGATGAAGATGCCTTTTGAATGGAGTATAAAACCAAGCGACGCTATAAGGTTGATGATAGTATTTCATGATGTTGGGAAAGTATTTTATCAGAAGAATTATGAGTATGATGCTGAACGCAGTGTGAAGTACTTATCGTTTAAAGGACATGAATTCCTCTCCTTCCACATTTTTGAAGAATTTTCAAATAAGTTTGTAAAATCCGATGCGGATGACAATATACTTTCAGCATGTAGTTTTTCAATATTATTCCATCATCATGCCATGAATCCAGAGCAACGTGGAAAAGTAAGGTTGAAATACGATATTACTTTAGAGGACTTGAAACTGGATGAGTTGAGGAGTTTATTGATTAAGTTTTTAAAGGGTAAACGGGAGTTAGAAGCGTTGGATAATGTTTTTGATACCTTAATTGAAAAGATTAAAGGTTACAGGAGCGTGAAGATGTTTGTTGAAGATATTACGTATGCTAGTTTGAAGGGGAGTAGATACAAGAGCATATGGGATAGTTTCGTGAGTTGCTCCACATTTAAGAAGATATCTTTAATTTTCCTCACAGCACTTTTAACTGTTGATTATCTCTCAGCATATAGATTGAGGGGTGGAAGTGAACTATCGGAATTCCATAAAGTTCTAATGGAATTCCATAACTATTATCTAAGCTGACATTTACATTCTTCAACTTTGGTGACATATCCTATTATACCAGCATGTTTTGCATTTGTTTGTCCATTTCGTTTGTGGTATTATTTTCCCATCTATTATTTCATGTGTTTTCTGTATGATTTTTATTGCATAGTTTTTCAGTTGTTTTGTTAGTGTTCTTTCATGCCATAGTTTTGATTGCTTATAGTATAATACTATTTTGTATGCTGTTTGTTTTAGTGTTTCTTCTGCCATTATTGCGTATGTTGTTGTTTGGAGTATGTGGTCTGGGTATGGCTTCTTCACATCTCCATACTTTATTTCTAGTATGTGCATTTTCCCATTTTTCCAGTATATTGCATCTGCTACACCCATTATCTTGTATTTCTCGCTTTTCAATGGTACTCCAAATAGCACTTTTTCCGCTTCTATTCTCACTTCCCCCAGTATGCTCTTCCTCCTTTCTGCTCCAGCTTTATCTTTTTCATATTCTTCCT
>NZ_JANGFQ010000073.1:0-7508 GCF_024707025.1 Candidatus Culexarchaeum yellowstonense | reverse complement strand
TGTAATCCTATATCCGCATGTGGTTGAAATTATGAGGAGGAGGGGTTTAAAGCCAAAAATCGCCTACAATCCAAATGGGATTCCAAGTTCAATGATATGAGCATTTTCCAGTGTGCATCTTCCTAAAATGCCACCCTACCATATATCTAATGGTTTAAAGTCTTAGTGAAGCTTCCTTGTATATTGGGTCTAGGAATTCATAGTCCTTTATTATGCTTAAATCTTCTAGGCTTCTAAGTATGTTTGATAGTATGCTTGATGATATTGTACTGCCCTCATGTTCTTCAACATACCCCTTTATCTTCCCCCAACTATTCATACCTTCAGCTAATCCTCTTAGAACTGTGGCATATCTCTTACTCCTTCCTGCAACGAGGTTTTTGAGTTCACTTAAAGCCATATTTACCGCCACTTCCTTTATCTTGTCTAGATTTTTCAAGCCTCTCACATATTCATTTCCGAAAAGTGTTAGCCATCCTGGTATTCCATCAAAACTGTTTACGGCTTCTTCAATTAAACCCTTATCCACCTTAACATTCATTTCCCTGAATCCTGCTAAGAGGAATTCTTCAGCCACATCTCTCTTAAATCTTTCAAGGTTCAATTTGAAGCAGTATCTACCATATAGGGGTGATTCTGGCTTTTCTATTCCTAGGGAGTCGTGGAGCAATCCAACCTCGGATCCTGTGAATATGAATGTTAGGTTCTTATCGTAATCATAAGCGTGTGCTATGGCATTTAGGATTTCCATGGATCTAGGACCCCTCAGCATTTGAGCTTCATCAAAAGCTATAATCACCCTACTTCTATTTAGTGAATCGAAAAGTGTTGGCAGTGTTAATGCCCCTCTTCCCTTCCATTTTATTTCAATTTCACCACCAAGAATTTTAATTGACGTTATACTTTTGAGAAGCTCCATTAGTTTGTCAAGTCTTGATGAGAGAGCTTTTGAAAGTATTTCGAATAGGTCTTTAAGACCATAATTGCTATGTAAATCCCTCAAATCTACAATAATATTTGGAATGTTCACTTCATTGAGGAATACATTTAATAGTGAAGTTTTACCGATCCTCCTAATACCAGCAATAACGATGATGGGGGAATTAACATTATCATGTAACAAATTAAGCTCCACATCTCTACCAAACAGCTCTTCTCTTCTTGATTTTGGTCGTGGGTCGAAGAGCAATTTCTACCCCAGAACCATACTTCTACCCCAGAACTTATAAACATTCTCTTTTCATTGCATTTTGAATATGTGGTATACGAATGCCATTATGTCAGAGTATTCTTCTATCTTTGTTTGTGGTGTGGCTCCTGAATGCCCACTCTTCCTTTCAACTCTAAGTAGGTATGGTGCTCCAATCTCCTCCAATTTTGCTGCAAATTTTAATGCATGTGCTGGATGTACCCTATCATCGTATAATCCTGTAAATATCATTACTGGTGGATACCCTCTCTTCTTTATATTGTGGTATGGTGAGTACTTTATTAGATATTCCTTATCCTTCGGGTTTTCTGGATCTCCATACTCTGTAACCCATGTTCTCCCTATGTATAGTTTGTCGAATCTAAGCATATCGAGTACTGGGTATCCTATTATGGCTCCATCTATTAGGTCTGGGCGTTGTGTTAATATTGCTCCCACAAGTAGTCCTCCATTGCTTACCCCATAAGCTACTATTTTAGCTCCCTCCCTTTTCAAATGCTCTAGGACTGCTATGAAATCGTTGAATACGTTTTGCTTATTTTCACGCATACCTGCCCTATGCCATTTTTCACCATACTCTCCACCTCCCCTTAAATTTGCAACTACGAAAATTCCTCCATCTTCAATGAATGGGATTATGTGTGGATGGAATCTTGGGGTTAATGATATTCTAAATCCTCCATAGCCATATGCGAATACAAAGTTACTTTTCTTATTTTTATTTTGAACTTTAAATGCATGGATTTTTGTGGAATCCTTTGATTCAACCCAAAATTCATTAATTTCAAAATCGCCCTCAACTTCCTCTGAACGTATAATTTTCGTTTTTCCATTTTCGAGGAGGTATATGCGGTATGGTATTAGGAAGGATTCATATTTGAATACGCATTTTTCTCCATTGGAATGTAGAGAGCTTACTGTACCTGGAGGTTCAAAGCTTATTTCCCTCCATTCTCCATTCATGTTTATCAATTTGATTTTTGTGGAGGCGTTAACTAGGTATGATGCTACTATCCCATCTTTATATGCCACAGCTTCTTCCAGTGGGTATGGTTGTTCACCTATAATTTCCCTCACCTCATGGCTTCTTTCATTTATTGCTAATAGCCTTCCCATACCTTCCCCATCAAAACTTGCCACTACATAGTTTCCATTCACATAGTCTACTGGGTATGCTATGAAATCTCCTCCACCATATAAGAGGCTCCAGCTATTTGGGTCCGTAATTCCCCCTACATAAACATCGCTTTTAGTCCAACCATACCATATGGATAGTAGAGCTTTATTTGATTGTAAACTCCTTTTAAGCCCTATGAAGTGTAGTGATGGAAGTCCTTTACCGAAAACAATCTCTTCCTTACCATTCTCCCTTAAGAAAACCCTTTGTGCTGGAGGTGGAACTCCATCTGGAGTTTTCTCCTTACCATAAAACCTCACATAATAATACTTATCCCCCTCCAACCAAACTATGTCCCCTATCCTCCCCCTCAATTCATCCAAAACCTCATTAGATTTCACATCCAATATTCTAGTGACACCTTCATCTGCTCCACCTATTGAAAAAGAAAATGCAAGTTTATCCCCCTCTTCAGATAATTGAAATCCCTGTATAACCACATCCTCTCCAATATCCTCGGATTTCACAATTTCATTAAACGAACCTTCCTCAGTTATTTTGCCGATTTTAAAGGATTTACCATCACGTAAAAGCATAAAAACATCGTATTTGCCGATGTCAACAGATATAACGTATGGAAGCGAATAATACTTGCTGATTCTCGGCATAAGCTTTCTAGATAATGGTTCCAGAACCTTCCTTGCCTTCTCACTTCTATCCAGAGCCCATTGCACCACATTAGGGTCATTTAGATTCTCCAACCATAAATATGGATCAAAATCGCTAACACTCATAATGCACATCTCCAATAAAGTACACTTCAAATACTAATTAAGAGACAAGAAACAAAATAAACTTTAGCACCAATGGAAAAGTAAGCATAAACATTTCTCCTTTAATCTCACTAAAATTATTAATTAAGGTAGATTTCAATTTAAATTAGCATGAAGACTCTTGAAGAGATAAAAGAAGTTATAATTCAGCATAAGGAAGATTTGAAGAGGAATTTTAAGGTGAAGGGGGTAGGGATTTTGAATCCTTTATTAGGGGGAGCGACGTTGATATTCTAGTTGAATTTGAAGAGCCAATAGGATTTTTCCAGTTTTTAGATTTAGAGGAGTATCTAACTAAACTTATTGGAATAGAAGTTGATTTAGTTTCGAAGGGGGCTTTAAAACCAATAATTGGGGAGAAGATTTTAAAGGAAGTTATTTACCTCTAGGAGAAAGAGTGGTTCTTCTTGTAAATAGTAAAATTTATATGTTTTGAATTTCATTGTAGTCGGCTGTTTAAATGAAAAGAGCGTTGAGTATAGCTATAATAATCTTAATGGTTGTTGGTGGTCTTGTATTTTACAATTTCCTTTCCCAGATGAAAAGGGGGAGTGAAAGTGTTCCAATAAGTGAGACTTACACTTTTAATAGGGATTGGCTTAAGAAGGGGGTTATCTTAGTCTTCGGTCAACCCCCCATAGATTACTTGCAGACTGTGGGTGCAAAGGGTACTGCATGGTCTGTCTACTTCTCTGGTTTAAATGATTATGATAGAGGTTATGTGAATTCTCTACATAAAAATGCCTTTATAGTGTGTTCTGGTCCTCCAACAGTGCAATCCTTTATTACTAATGATGAGAAGCTTAAGATGGATGCCAGTTGTAGGGATATTTATGGTAATCCAATTAAATTCCTTGGATCGGATCAGTATGCGATGTGTGGTAATAATCCCAAGTGGCAAGAGTTTCTCATGAAAAGATTTGAGGAGCATGTTAATGGTGGGGTTGATGCTATTCTCATCGATGAGATAGGTTATGTGGATTGTTTCTGTGATTATTGTATGGAGGCATTCAATTCTTACCTCAAAAGCCATTATTCAAATCAAGAGCTTCTATCCCTATTTGGAATAAGCAACATTTCCTCCTTCAATTATAGAAAGTATCTATTGGAGCATGGTGCCACTAGTGAATGGGATGACCCTAACCCAAAACTCTTGCTGGAATTCTATAAAGCCAGATATTCAGCTAGAGTTGCTTTTATAAGTAAACTAATTCAGCATACCAGAAGTGTAAGTGGTAGGGTTATATTGTTTTCTGGGAACCTATATGGTCTTCAACCAAATCAGCAAATATACCTTCCATACCTTGATTTCGTAATCTTTGAAATGCCAATAACTCCTGAAAAGCATGAATGGTTAAGTTACCTCAAACCTCTCCCTGGAAAGCATATAACCACATACCTTTTAGCTGAAGCTGCTGCTCCTGAAAAACCCTTCATAGCCTTTCCAGATGTTTTCGATTTTACTGTAATATCTGAGGATGAGTGGAAACTTTGGGGGCATTGGCTTGCGGAAGCTAGGATGTGTGGAGCTTCATTCCTACTTCCATACAAAGCTTACACTTATGGTGGTGGAACTTACACTATACAAGCAGACAAAATATCCCCATACACTAGATTCTTCAATGAACATTCATATCTTTATGATAATGTAAGTAGGATTGCTAAAGTAGCCATACTCTTCGATCTACACTCCACATTATTTAACAGTTACCTATGGAAGGCATATTCAGCATGGGAAAGCTTTGAAAATTTAGGTGTAACTTTACAGGAAGCTCACATTCCCTTCGAGGTAATATACAATGGGGATGGTGAATTCGTGAACAAATCATTAACAATAAACGATCTAAACAAATACTCAATAATCATAATTCCAAAGAATTATGATTTAAACGATGAAGTTAGTAATCTACTAAACAAGTACATAAAGCAGGGTGGGCATGTAATAACAATGGACAATTTATCACAGCAGTCGGATGTGGTAAGTGAGATAAAAGCTATAAGCGTGGATATTGGGTTGGAAACCAATGCTTCTAAGGATGTGGGTTTAATGGTGTATGAGAAGGGAGGTTCTCTAATAGTCCATGTGATAAATTATAAATATGATACTCAAACAAAAACCTTTGCATCACAGACTAACATAGAAATAAATGTTACGTTGCCAGGAAACGTGAATCCAGCAGGTAAAACGCTCAAAGCAATAAATCTACCAGATGGAAGTGAAGCAACAGTAAAGTATACAATAATTGGGGGTAAATTGAATATTATCATACCTAAACTCAATGAATACTTAATTTTACACTTCAAGTGATTTGTAAAAATAGGTTTGGTTGTGTATTGTTTATTCTACCTTCTTTATGGCTGTTTCTAGTGCTTCCAATGCCTTATCCAATTGCTCTTTCGTTATCATTAGTGGGGGTTCAATTCTTAGTGTTGAGCCGTATGCTCCTCCCACACCTATTAGGTATCCCATTTCCCTCATGTATTCCCTAACCTTCACAGCTTCATCCACTGCTGGTGTCTTTGCATTTCTATCCTTCACCAGTTCTATTCCAATCATTAATCCCATTCCCCTCACTTCACCTATAATTTTATACTTCCTTTGTAATTCTTGTAGTTCTTTCATGAATTCCCCTCCAAGTTTCTCCACTTTTTCATGTACCCTTTCCTCTAGCATTACATCTATTACTGCACTTGCAGCTGCACATGATACTACGTTTGGTCCCCATGTGGATGAGTGATCTCCTGGTTCGAAGGCGTCTGCTATTTCTGCTTTTGCCCCTATTGCTCCTAGTGGTAGTCCGCTTGTCAGCCCCTTTGCCATGGCTACTATATCTGGTTCAACATTGTAGTTTTCTATTCCGAAAATCTTCCCAGTCCTTGCAAATCCTGTTTGAACTTCATCTACTATGAATATTCCACCATACTCCCTAACTATCTTCACAGCTTCTTTGAAGTATTCTTTTGGTGGAACTATTATTCCTCCTTCCCCAAGTATTGGTTCTGCTATGAATGCCCCTATATCTGTGGATGTTTCATATTTTATTACATCTTCAATGTATTTTGCGCATAGTATATCACATTCTGGGTATTCCTTCTTGAATGGGCATCTATAGCAGTATGGTGCTGGCATTATCTTTATCCCTGGTATTGATACTACTGCAGCCATCCCCTTCTTATACTTGCTCTGCCCAGTTAATGTTGTTGTTAAGTGTGTTCTGCCGTGGAAGCTATATCTTAGGGTTAGTATTTCAAATCCAGTTTTGTTAACCTTCTTCAACATGTACTTTCTCATAAGCTTTACAGATCCCTCTATGGCTTCAGCTCCACTGGTGCAGTAGAATACCTTCTTCTCCCCACTCATTGGTAGTATTTTCACTAGTTTTTCTGCCAGTATTGCTGAGGGTATGTTGTGGTAGTCGTAGGATGTGTGATGTATTTTTTGAGCCCAATACGTTATTGCTTCCACGACTTTTGGGTGGCAGTGACCAATATTTACAGCTGCGTATCCAGCGAATAAGTCTAAATATTCCTTTCCCTCTAAATCCTTTACTATAGCTCCCCTCCCCTCAACTATGACTATTGGCTGTCTATATCTTGGCATGCATGGGAACATGAGTTTCCTTTGGCTTTCAATTATTTTTGATGTATTCAACTTTTCCTCTTCAACCATTTTACCTCTCCTCAATTACATGTAGCTTTTCAGAGTAAATAATTGTTATGATTTTTGGTTGTATATTTCTGAGGCTATTTTAACAGCTTCAATTATCTTCACATAACCTGTACATCTACATATTATTCCATCAAATGCTCTTTTGATCTCCTCTTCGCTTGGATTCTTATTCTTTTCCAGTAAGGCGTATGTTGTTAGTATGAATGCTGGTGTGCAGAATCCACATTGAACTGCACCTGATTTTATGAATGCTTCTTGTATTGGGTGGAGTTTCCCATTCTTGGATAGGTATTCCACTGTTATTATGCTTTTACCTTCAGCTTTTAGGGCTGGTGTTAAGCATGAGTATACTGGTTTATCATCAAGTAGTACCGTGCATACACCGCATTCCCCCCTTTCACACCCCCTCTTAACGCTGGTTATTTGCAATCTCCTCCTCAGCAAGTCTAGTAGGGTCATGTTTTCCTCAGCTTCCACTTCCACCCATTCTCCATTCAATTGGAATCTAATGTTTTTCATCGCTCTTTACACCTCCAATTTTCAATGGATGTTTTTAATGCGTCTATGGTTATTTTCACAGCCATTTCCCTTCTATATTCTGCTGATGCTCTAACATCGCTTATTGGTTTAATTTCCTCAGTTAGCTTCTTAACCTTCACATCCACTTCATCTATCCTT
>NZ_JANGFQ010000072.1:0-7564 GCF_024707025.1 Candidatus Culexarchaeum yellowstonense | reverse complement strand
GTGCATGGACAACATCATACTCAACACCCAAAACCCTCCTATACAACCCCTTCCAGAAAGATGAGAATGAGAAGCTTGGATTATACAACCCCTTAACAGGTATATGAACAGTATTCTCAGTGGAAATGTAATCCACATCAAAACCCTCATATGAAACCCCACATGAACAATTGAACTTACAAAACCCCTAAAGAAAAAGATTTCATTTAAATCCTCATAACGGCTCTGCGGAGAATTGGATCTGTGATCATGTATTCGCCATCAACCTTAACTATTAATCCATAATCCATCAAACTTCTAAGTATATTTGCTAGTGTAGTGTCTGGTATGCGTCCAAGTTTAGCTTCCAACATCCTCTTAACTTCACTCCATGAGCATCTCCCCATAACTGAAATTGTCTTCAAAGCTTCACTATACCTACCCCTACCAACACCCCTAGTTTCAAGGAAATGTTCAACTTCAGCTAAAACCATGTTGATTGCAGCATCAATTATTGAATTCATGGATCTCAAACCCCTCGCATAATTATATCCAAAGTATGTTAGCCAACCTATAATTCCATTGAAATTCTCCACAGCTTCACTGATCAATTCATCATCCACATCTAACCCCTCCTGTTCAAACCCCTTCTTGAGGAAGTCTATTGCGGCATCCCTAGTTAATGGTTTAAGCTCTATGAGTTTATATGGCCTACCGTAGAGTGGTGCTTCAGGATCCTCAACCCTCAAGAATTTATTTAGCAAACCAGCCTCCGAACTTGAAACCACAATTCTAACGTCAAAATGATCCAATGCATATGCTAGGAATCCATCAAACCTAAACTTCAAATTCCTCAATTCCTGAACTTCATCAAAAACTACAATGGTATCCCCCAAATTCTCAAAGATGTCAAGTAAAACGTCAGGTCTTCTGAACTTAAACCTGATAACTCCACCAACCTCAAAGTAGTCCATACCCTTAATAAGCTTCTTAGCCCAACTATTCCTACTAACCTCAACTTCAATCATACTTAAAAGGTTATCAAAGGATGCTTTGGCAGAGCTCAGCAATCTACAATCCAAGAACAAATACCTAACATTAGCCACATTCAATCCAGTCAATATTAGTGAAGTCTTACCATACCTCCTCAACCCCCCAACAATTATAAACCTAAACCTACCCAACGAATTTACGAAATCGTTAAGCTCATCCTCCATATCGTAGAAATCCTCCCTCCTCCTCTTAGGTTCTAGGGTGAAGTATACCATTACTAACCCCCCTAAACAACTATCCCCCCTTAGTTATCAAAAAGCCAATGCTTAAACTTAACCTTTATTAAACACCTACCCCAAAATTTCCATGAACCCCCATGACATTTAGACCAATAATAACCTTGCTTACGGATTTCGGTTTAAGAGATTCATATGTTGCTGAGATGAAGGCTGTAATACTATCCATATGCCCAGAAGCCAACATAATTGACATATCCCATGAAGTGCGGAAATACGATGTGAGGATGGGTGCATACCTACTTGCAAGAGCATCAAGATACTTCCCAAAGGGGACAATACACGTGGCAATAGTAGACCCAGGAGTTGGAAGTGAGAGACGTGCAATAATAGTTGAATCAGAAAGAGCATTCTACGTTGGACCAGACAATGGAATACTAATGATGGCAGCAGAAATGGATGGAATAAAACACATATACCAAATAACCAACAAAAAATACATGCTACAAACAACCTCAAGAACATTCCATGGAAGAGACATATTCAGCCCAACAGCAGCACACCTAGCAAGAGGAGTACCACCAAGCGAATTCGGACCAGAAATAAAAGACCCAACAAAACCAAGCTACACAAAACCAAAAACAACCAATAAAACCATAGAGGGAGAAGTAATACACATAGACGACTTCGGAAACATAATAACAAACATAACAACAAAAAACCTACAAGAAATAGGAATAACCGAAGGCGACACAATAAACGTAAAAATAGGCGAAAAAACCATGAAACTAAAACTATGCAAATCATATGCCGAAGTGCCACCAAACCAACCACTAACAATAATTGGAAGTGGAGAAACACTAGAAATATCAATAAACCAAGGAAACGCAGCAAAAACACTACAAATAGATATTGGATGTAACGTAATTTTATGGAAAAACTAAGATATATAACCTGGTTTTATTTCATTCATTCGGCTTCGTCAAATAGGCAAAATAGTGGATTTAGTTTCATAATAAATGAGGAGATGCAAGAGCTTGATCATGACAATATTAGACAATTATTAAATGTTATCTTTATCATTAATGCTTGCAACTTTCATTAATCCAGCATATATTCTCTCAGAAACTCTCTCCCAGTTAAAGTTCTGTAGTGCGAAGTTCCTATTCTCTATACCTTGTCTTCTTAGGTTGTCATCCTTCAGTAACGTAATTATTTTGTCTGAAAACGATTCTAGTGAGTTGCAAAGGTATATTAGTGGAGCATTGGCGTAGAGTGACTTATATGCTGGAAGCGTATAGGCTACTACTGGTAATCCTGCTGCCATGGCTTCAGCAATCACTATACCTGCCCCCTCCATCCTTGATGGGAATACGAATATCTTGGCCTTATAATATGTCTTTATAAGCTCTCTTCTCTCAAGCTCCCCTAAATGAACTATATTCCCCTCCAGTTTGAGCTCTTTAATTGTCTTCATCCATTTATCGTAGTGTGGTTGAATAACCTTACCTACAACTGCTAGTTTAGCATTTGGTATTACATCCACAACTCTTCTCCAAATGGTCAATAGATCGTATATGCCCTTTTCTGGAGCCATCCTGCCAACGAATAATCCATCCCAAATCTTCTCCTCATCCGGTGGAGGAGGCTCATTAAACTCTTCTAGGTCTACCCCTATTCCCGTGAGAATTACATCTCTCTTCCTCCCCATCCTCCTAAGCTGCTCAAATCCAAAATTTGTTCCCGTGAAAACTATATCAACATATTTTAACTGTTGGATTAATGTCAAATAATCTATCAATTTAAAGAATGGGAACATTCCCCTCATCCTAATTTCTCTGCACATTTTTGTTAATGCTGGTAGATCCAGTATACTTCTTGGATATATGACCTTGCCCCCAGGTAATGCGTAATGGTGGAAGTATGATACAACCTTTAGTCCAGTTAGTTTTGCAAAGAGGGCAAGCCAATCGTTATGCCATCCCACGCCAGGATTATAGATTACATGAGGCTTATGGCGCAATACGATCTTCCAAAATGTTATTAAAAGCTTAACTAAATACCTATAGTACTCCAATCTCAAAGGCCTACTGAAACCTTGCTTTACTGAGTATGTTACTCTATGCTTAAAGACTGGTGGGTAGGAAGATACTCCAATAGTAAACGCTTTCTCATTCAAGTATTCTAAAACTCTTTGATGCAGTTGAAGACCGCCAAGTATCACGGAAACATCCTCATGCTCTTTCTCTCTCCAGAGGGCATCCAATATTAAAATCCTAACTTCATCTTCATCATCCATAACATTCACTCCTAAATCGATTTATGGAATGGTTCCCTAAAACATCCTTTCAATAATTTAAATTATAAAAGTAATCATTTTTAAATATTTTAACTTAATATGGTATTCTGAATTTAAATGAAGGTGGCATTCGTAATACTAACGAAAAATTCTGGGAGAACATTAAATAAGTGTTTATCAGAGGTTTCAAAGCTTAGAGATGAAATGGATGTGGAGGTAATTATAGTTGATGGGGGTTCAACTGACAATACATTGGAAATAGTTAAACAGTATAGTGGGGGATTGAACATTAAAATATTGTATGATGAGGGTAGAGGTTTAGGGTATGCTAGAGATATTGGGTGGCGTTCATCATCCGCAGATTACATCGTCATGTTGGATAGTGACGTCATATTGAATAGAAGGTTCTTAATAGATGCTATTAAACTTTTAGAGAGGGATGAAAAACTTGGAGCTGTATCCGCTAAGCTGAAGCCAATATCGCTGGATAAGGGATTATTTGGACTTTTTCAAGAAAAGAATCTTGCAATACATTTACATCATCTAGACCCACCATACCCAGCAGAAGCTGTGGCATTACATACGGCATGCACAGTCTTTAAAAGAAAGGTACTTGAAGAAGTTGGAGGATTCGATGAATTCTTCAATCTAGCAAAAGAGGATAGTGACATAAGCTATAAGATAAGGAAAGCTGGCTACAAGCTATCATACCTAAACCACTACGCTATACACTTAGAGCGAGCTAGAATCATAAAAATAAACTTCAGATACGGAAGAAGCTACGTGTTAATCTCTAAGAAATATCCCGACATGGAGAAACTATGGAAATTAAAAAACATAGTGTTAACCATAAGTCTACTATTACCATTATTACAACTGCTGGTATACGCCTATTATCTAAGAAGGTACATGAAGGTACACGGTCTCAAGTTAAGGGAAAGAATAATCCTCCCAGTCATAGAATTAATGAGGCAAGATATCAGAACCGCTGGAATGCTTTACCAGCTCATTCTAAACAAGTTTTACTATAAAAAGTAATTCCCGGTTTCAGCTCCGTAAAACCATAGTCATCACCATGCCAATTACGTTCTATGGTATTGAGTTATGATAAAGGGTCCTCGAAATGATAGAATTTTTAAGGAATTGTATTTTTCGATATCGTTGGATTTGAAGAATTAGCTGGATGTAATTGCTAATTTTGTTAGGTTTAATGATGATTAATATATCCTCCTTTAATTTTACTTCATGGCTTATTGGGTGTTTGAACCTATGAATTTCCGAATCGTATCTATTTCTTCTCTAGCAACATTCCTCCATGAACAATGAAGATATAGAAAGGACAGCAGATTTCTATCAGTATGTTCTTCACGGAATTTGTTTAGATCCATCTTCAGTATTTCTATTGCTTTTTCGGCCATATTTTTATAGTCATACTCCTCTACAATTCTCACGGCAGGTAAATTTCTATAGATGCTTGTAATAGCTGGAATGTTGTATGCGACGACCGAGGTTCCTAAGCACAATGATTCCAGTATTACTAAGGAAAATGTATCGTAATGTGAAGGATATATCAGCACTTTGCTCTTAGCAACTATTTCCCACAACTTCTTATCCGGTAAATAACCCATGTATTCTACATTTTTAACATTTAATTCTTTACACATCTTTTCAAATCTTGTTTTAGCATTAACACTATCAAATTTGCCTATGAGGATAAGTTTGTACCCTGCCTTTTCAAGTTTTTTAGCAATGAGAGGTATTTCCAAAACCCCCTTGTTTACTCCAAGCCTTGCATAGAATATTGCGTAGTCTTCTTTCAATTTGAGAATTCTTTCCCTTTCTTTATAGTATTCTTCAATGTCTTGGCTTACAGCATTCCCTGGTACAAGTATTTTGATGGGTATATTGTTGCGAGACGCCCATATGTCCAGGTTTGACAGTTTAATAGGTGCCTCCGAAACCGAAAATAATGCTGCTAATGTTTCACTAGCATTATTGTAAGTGAATAGCGTTTTATACTTGAAATAATTTTGTTCTAAAGCCCGAATAGTAATTCTGAGTAATGTCCTTAAGGAAGATTTCTCGCTGAGAACAACGTTATTGATCCACTCATTTTTCACGAAATTTTTCAAAGAACTAACTGGTATGGACTGTAGTAGGATAAAAAGTGGCACTTTAATGGTTTGGGAGAGAAATTGTCCGATTTGTATCATATCCAAGAAGTTATCCATTACATATACTGTATGCACTTTCGACATTGTCTTCATAAATGTTTCGTCATTTTTCAAAAGGGTTTTTATAGACACTACAGCGTTCCTATCGTTAGGGGGTATCAGTCTCTTGAAATTGTTGAGAATCCATATTAAACCTCCTTTCCTTAAAACATCGAGATATTCTACAACTTGCTTGTCTACTTTCTCCAAATATGTTAATGTATTTTCATGAATGTATACACCACACCTCTCCAGACTCTCTAAATCCTCATAGAGATCTTTTTTGTTGATGTGGAAGTATTTTTGCAATGCCCGAGTTAATATTAATTGAGATGTGGGAATGTAAAGTATTACGTCAGCACCTAATTCTGAATAATGTTTTAGTACTTCATATGTTCGCCTCTGACCTCCACCTAAAAATTGAAAGGGATTCCCTATCACAGCTATTTTTAGCTTTTCAATCATCCAGCTTCTCCCTCAAATTTCTACATCCCATAAATAGTTTGTATATCATCATAATTTTAATAATTGTGAAAATCCAACTTTAGAGAATTCTTTTGCGATTCTTCTTCTAGTATCACTCCTTGTCTTCATAAGGATTTGTAGTACGCTATCATAGAAGGCTCTTCTCCAAGTATATTTTAGGGAAAGAGCATTTATAGGCACCTTCTTCATCACAAATGTTGATAATAAATATAGGTAGTAGGGTATTGTAGTAAGTGGTAATGAGTGAATGAAAGCTTGTCTCAATTTGTTTCCTCCAGTTATATAATCATACTGTATACATTGAAAATATGCATATATGATCATCTTCTTCAACCATCCATCTTCATGATATGGTAAGTGAATCAAGTAGTATTTCTCTGGCAGATGATAGGTTCTCCCAAAGACTTTTGGTCCATCATGAACTCTCCCTGTGAAAATTACTCCATCTTTTTTGAATATCTTTAACACTCTATCAGGAAAATATGGTGCAAGTATTATTCTGTTGCATTTTGAAAGATTCATTCTAAGCAAATCTATTGCCACAAAACCTTCTATAGAGCACTTTTCGATGATTTCTCTTAAATCAATCTTCAACTTATTACAAAGTCTTTCATCATCATCCAACATGAGTATCCAATCATATGATGCTTGTTTTAATGCGAACATACGATCTGGATCGGGATATCCCCATGGCTTTCTTTCATATATTTTTGCACCATAGCTTCTTGCAATATCCACAGTTTCGTCGGTGCTATAACCATCTACAACGATAATTTCATCAACAATATCCTTTACATGTTCAAGCAATCCTTTAAGCCTATGTGCCGAATTCCTAGTGAATGTGATGAAAGAGATTTCAGTCATCTAAAAGTAGCGTAGTTACAGTTAGCTTATAATTGTTATGGTATTTTAATAATGCCTTATTTTTATGATTAGTCGCTGGTATTCATAAGCGACTAGCAGAATTCTAATTTTTATTTTATCGGTCTTATGATGCTTTACCTTTTAAGTAAACATTCTCATCTAATTAGTGTTTGTGGCAGGGAATATGTTGAAGGGTCTTGTGTTTACGTTAAATACGTTGGGATTGAAAGTAACTTTAAGGGAGGTCCTTAGACGTACATTAGGTTTGAAATACCAATATAAAGGCATCCCTATAAATTCTAATAGTTGTTTTCGTTTCGTTAGGCGTATGATATGGAGTGGTTATGATTTATACGGCTTAGATGGAGAGGTTGTGGTTAGAACGCCTTTTGGAGAAGTGGGCGTTGGGGCGTCTGATTATGGCCTCTTGTATGTATTGTTAGAGCCATTAATTGAAATGTATGGTAGCATAAACGTTGATAATGCCATAGTAG
>NZ_JANGFQ010000071.1:0-7583 GCF_024707025.1 Candidatus Culexarchaeum yellowstonense | reverse complement strand
CCTAAACAATGCCAATACCTATGAACATCATTACCCCCAAGAATGGAATTGTGAAGAGCGACACTATATCCTTTACGCTTAACTGAATGACAAGGGCAATGGCACTACTGATAAGTATTGCTATCCCCGCGTAATGTCCACCAGCCACCAATAATATTATGAATGGAATTGCAGTTAAAGCCAGCCTTCCAACAGTTGATTGGGCAATCATACGTGTATAATCGGTGAAGTTGCCGAAGTTTATGGAGCCCCATGTGGCATTCACCCTAAACCAGTTTTCCACATATTTGCTTACTGTGAAGTTTGGGAAAATGATATACTGCTCAGTTTGGCTTGGCGGAGTATATGTTTCATCTCCAACCCAATAGACGTTTACTGTTTGAACTGTGTAAACCCATGCAAGCCTAACATTATCCCAAACAATGCTTGGAACACTGTATGGGAAAACGGATTGCATGTATCTGATTACATTGTATTTATAGTTTGGAATGCTGTACCATTCATGTGTGGAGTTGTATGGCATGGTTTTATGCTGATAATATGTTCTCCGCGAAGTGTAATCGAATATGGATGTATATGTGGAGTTGTCAATGTAACGCATATCCCAATATTGCAAATTTAAACTGTTAATTATGAATGGCTCCCATGGACCCGTATAGGACCCCACCCTCCATATCCCCATTATTGATAGTGGATTGCTAATTGTTACATTCACGTTTTGGGCTAATGTATATGTTGTGGGTGTTGTGGAAGTGTATGTTGCGGACCCAAGCACAGTGTTGTTTTGTGTGGCATTGAACAATGCATTTATCCCTCCCCCTACTGATGCTGAATAGCTGTTTGGCTGTATTTGACCGGTTAATGAAACGTTGAATTTATAGTAGTAGCCTGTGAACCTCATGTATTCAGCCCATTGATTGATTCCTCCCCATTGCCATGTGTAAAGCCCATATATTGGCCTTGTAGGGTAAAGCGTGTTCACACTTCCATATTGAGCCAGATTCACTGTGGATGGAAATGTTAGTTTAGTGTTTCCATGCGAAAGATAATACCATGCCCAATTTGAACTGCTGTAGGTTGTGAATGTCGCCTTCAAATCCACACCAAGCACTTCACCCGCATTTACTTGGACGCTACTTGACAATTGCATTGGAACTGAAATTGTGAAGTAAGTGTATACGTCCAAATTGAATGATAAGGTAACTGTGGCTGAGGCTAGAATGGTAACAGTGTTGAAGCCGCTCCGCTTATATAATCGTGCAGTGAAGCTTCCAGTTAAACTCAACGTATACATGGATGTATACCCATAGACATTCAAGGTATAGGTTCCAGATGGAAGTGTGACGTTTGAAGTTAGGGGTTGAGTGGTTGCATTCAACAGGTAGACTGGAGTATTCAACGGCTTTGGAATACGCCAATCAATTGCATCTCCAATTAAAGTTGAATTTAAACTGAATATTGGGAGGCTTCCAGCATATGCTTGAACGTTTACTTGTTGCCAATCGGCATAACTGGATATTGGGATAATTTGGCTTGGATATATTGGCTTGGTAAATGGGTCACTGTTATCAGTGGCTGTTGGATTACCATAATACATGTAGATTGTAACATAACTCTTAGCTGGAATGCTCAATCTAACGTAAACCTCAGTGTTCCCCGTGTTCACTGTGGTTTTATTCACCCAATACTTTAATTGTGTAACTCCATCCCAATCCGTGAACCTTAAATCCCCAGCATCCAATCTAAGCTTCCCCTGACCAATAAGAGTGTAAGTGTCAATTACCAGCTTCACTGGATAATTGCTTAAACTCTGGCTTGTTGGGTTTTCCACATATATTTTGCGTCTATACTTCCATCCCACCAGCCAATTCTGATCCGCAGAGTAAACGTGATTTAATGGAAGCATTAATTGTATGAGGACCAGCACCAATATTACTGCAGTCAGCTTACTCCACTGGATATATTTGCTCCTCCTCATCAGGCTCCCTCCGTGCCGATTGGACGATCACATAGACTAATAGTGATATGAAGCATGCAACAGTCAAGTATCCGAAGAAGTTCCTTAAAATTGGAACCCAATACATGTAGAAGTCCACCCAAGTGCTGCTCATTTCAACTTGTCCTCCAATTATGATTTTCTGAATTTCACTGTCAAGCATGCCGAGGATTGGAACGAGGAATTGGAAGGATAGATATAATGTTGTAAGGGCAATTAGAACGCCAATCCAAATGTAAACTAAACCTTTAGCCATATCTATCAATGAAACATGTATTTTACGTAAATAAAAAGATTATTGTGAATTTATGTTCCCCCACCATATAGGTGGGTCATTTCAGCGGATTTGAATTTACTCTGCTCTCCCACCAAACTTCCTTAGAACTCCAAGTATTATTACGAATCCAAGCAGTAGTATTGCAATTAATACGAGTGAGAATGTGGTTACAATGTAGCTTTGAGCAGTGTTGGCGAGGTTTATCCATGTGCTTGTAACGTTAAGCTTCGGGAACAGTGATGTTATCTGCCCACTCAATACGCCGGCAATCATTATTGAAATCAATACCACAGCCAAAACCGTTGCTAAGCCAATGAATATGTTGCTGAGATTTGCGCTTCCCCTAATATTTTTCTTGAACATGGTTTATCATGTATGATTGCGTAATTTATGAATAAAAAGTTTTCCAAATTAGCATGTGTATTACATTGTGATACTCAATGTTATTCGAACAGCTTATCGAATATTGTTTTACGTTTAGGCTTCTCCTCAATCCAATCGCTAAGTAAACGCCTTATGAATGCTCCAATCGGCTCATCACTGCAATACTCCCTTAAAAGCCTATACTGGCTTGGAGTAAGCCTAATTGAAAGTATAACAGTCTTCTTTTCACGTTTCCTTTGACGTCTAAACATCAAGATAATCTTTTATATTACGTAAATTTATCTTTTTCCATAGGTGCATATTAGGATGGTAACGTTACTTGAAGGCTTACCGCTCAATGTTTGGTTATTGATTGCTGGTGGAGGAATACTTATGCTTTGCACATCAATTATAAGTCCAAGGGGACGCTTAATTACGCATTCAACATCACTACTACTCAACATGTTTGCCGCTCTCTCAGCCCCAACAGTCACAAATAGTGGTGAATACTATACGGGCATGATACTCATGCAATATATTTTTGGAACATTGGCATTCATTTCAATATTAGGGTTAATTGCCACAGCAATGAATATGGCTAAAAGGAGGAGTGGTGAGGAATGGTAGAGGAAGATGAGGTGGAGAAGAGTATACCAGAAGTTCCTGAGGTTGGTGTTCCACCGCAAGTTTTCGATTTGCGTGATGAAGCCATTATGAGGGCTTTTAGACGTGTATTGGCTAAGGAGAGGCTCGACGAATTATACTATCTGCTACAGGACATTAATATTCCAACTGGCAAGCTTGATAATAAGACTAAGAAGATAATTATGCATAACGGATTGCTTTCATTGGATTTGCTTACACAGAAGCTTCACAATAAAGGGCAGTTGTCATTCGACTTTTTAATTTTGAAGGCTCAAGCTGAAGCTTCACTTATGGCTAGGATAAGTCGTGGAGAGGAGGGATTCACACTTAGGATGGCTGTAACGAGAAGATTTGAGCAAACTCAGCCAGGGCAAAAGAAGAGTGAAGGGGGATTCCTAAGCCGAATTTTCGGGTGAAAAATCATGTTGTGGGACCTGCTTACTGGAAGCCAACTTGCGGGATTTGCAATTGACATTCTAATGCTTTTAATTGTCTTCATGCTTGCATGGAGATGGCTATTATTGAGGAATTGGAGTAATGTTGCAAGTGCATCAAGCCTACTCATCATTGTGGATAAACATAAAAACATGAAATTGCAGCCAGTCAAATCAATTAAGGGTGGAAGTTTGTTGGAAGTAGCCAATCTTGGGGCATTCTTCATCCATCAAGATGGCGTATATCTATTGAGGCAGGGGAAGCAAACTAAAACCGTAAGCATAGCTTACACTCCAATTGCAACTACAATTCCAATTGAGGCAGCTGCAAATCCACCATACGAAAATGATGGCAAAAAAGTTATTGAAACAATTCCACTGCATAAGCGGTTAGAGGAAGTTGTCACACAAAGCTTTACACCAAGCGCACTCTACTCTGCAATGGAACACGTTAAATCAGTGGCATTAGCCCTCAAAGAGGAGGAATACTCTAGGCTATTGAAATACGTGATCATTGCAAGCATAATATTGGGATTCATAGTGATTGGAGGTGCAATAATAATTAAATCCATCTAAACCATTTTTATGGGTGAATGGATATGACTAAGCAGTTGCAGGAAAGCTTCGTAAATTTGGTTACTGAGATTCTTAGGGATATTTATCGAAGCTACTTTGTTGGGGATGGGGAAGCTATGGAGAAGGCTTTAAAGATATTCATAAGCATAATGCCCAAGCGAATCAAGAATGCCATAAAAGAGGCTTGGAGCAAGTATGAGGAGGAGTTGGGGGAGGTCCGCAGCAAACTAAACGATGAAGGGTTAAGTGAACAAACAAGACTGTATCGGATAAACCAGTTTAAATTGAATCATCTAAGCGGAATATTGGATGCGCTTATGACTGAATGCCATGAGCATAGGATTTTCATGAGCATGCCCTTCTCGCCGCTTGGAGGTATGGGGACCAGTGTCACGAGGCAACCTATGAAGCTTGAGCCAATTAGGGAGGCGAAGTAAATGAGTGAATCCAAATATGAGATTATTGATAGAAGTTTATTGGAGGACCTGAAGCATGCTGAGGAGCCTTTGGAGGAGGCTAAGAAGATTGGGTTATATGTTGAGGGATGGGGAATCCTGGATTACTGTAAATGGGCAATTGAGCATAACGGCTATGAAATGATATTAATTTGGGGGAATCAAGGTAGCAGTAAAAGCAGCTTCATGCTATATTTAGCCTATCAGCTTTTAGGGGATTGGATGGAGGTCCTTAAACATTTATGCTTCACTCCAATGGATGTAATTGAAAAGGCTGAAGCATTACCTGAGGGGAAGCGTTATACACTGCTATTATGGGATGATGTGGGCGTCCACTTCCCAGCTACATCGTTTAGAACCAACATAGACATTTATGAGGAGGTTGGAAAAATGCTTGATGCATATAGGACTATTGCAAGCGTAATTATTGCCACAGCCCCAAAACTTCAAAGATTCCCAAAATGCATGCGTGACAACAAGACAATTGAAGTTTGGATTGCAAGATTCATCAGTAAACCCACAGCCTCATACTATAAGGCGCTTAGAGAAATCGATCTACCCAACTACTACGATGGAAACAGCACATACATTAAGCGTCCAACAATTGAAAACGGAATATATGACTACACAATTCAAGGAGCCCCACCACAAATATGGCAACAATACTGGAAGAAAAGATTGGAATTAGGGAGAAAAGCAGTTCAAATGGCAAAAGAAAAAATAATTGGAACACCACAAGAAGAACAAGAAAAAAGCAGTGGAGAAACAATAACACTACTCAAATGCCCCAATGGACACATATGGCTCCCAAGAAGAAAATATGAAATAGGGGATATGGTGAAATGCAATAGATGTGGAACATACTTCAAAATAAAAAATGAAAACATAATTAAAAAAGAAATTTAACCACTAACCCAAATATATATTTATCTTGAGATATATATGCAGTCTACTATATTGTAATATATGGTGTTAATGTGGGTTTTAGTAAAATTTTTATTTTTACAATTAACAAATTGTAAAGTGAAGATTTACGATGGGGAAGAGAAAGAAGAAAGTTGAATATTGGATTCAGAAGGCAATTAAAAATCCAGGATCATTGCGGAGATATGTCAAGAAGGTGTATGGTAGCAGGGGATTCACAAGTCGTGGAACAATAAAAGTTAGCATACTTAAAAAGCTCGCAAAAAAGCCTGGAAAAGTTGGGAAGCGGGCAAGATTAGCATTAACACTTCGCAGACTTGCAACAAAGAAAAGGTGGGCAGTGAAAACCTAAATCCAAAACTCCCTTTTTTTCTCCATAGCATTCCATTTAGCCATCATTAGTTTATCATGAACCCCATCATCAACCTTATCATCACTTCTAAACATTTTTTCTCTTTTATATTCCAAACATGGATGAAGCTTTTGAAATCGTGAAACAAGCGTTAAATGTTTATGGTAAAGAGGAATATAAGGAATTAAGCTTTAAAGCAATATGTAGAGCCGATGAAATGATGATGAAGGTTTTAAGTTTCCTAAGATCCCTTATAATAACATATATATAATGTATTAGGATCCCTTTTTTGGATCGTTAGTTTTTACATGAAATCCGAAACGTTTTAAAACTAATACTTTAAATTATAGGATAATGTGAACCTAATAATCGCATTACCATGCATTCATTTTTCAGTTAAGGAGAGAGAACTAATAAAGGAGTTTGGTTTTTTAACATATCCTGAATTTATAGATAATCATTACGTTCAGAAGGGTAAAAGTAAGGTTATGTATTTAATTAATCATATTATGAAGTATGATGTTCAGTATGCAATTGCACCAGATTATCAGTATGAGAACGCATTAATGCTTAAGAGGAAGTTTCCACATGTAAAATGGATTTTCCCACTGCATAAAAAAGAGGAATACAGGTATGCGGTTCAATTTGATTTTGTTGGTTTCCCACATAGAAAGCATTTCAGGGATTATGACGTAAATTGGTTTTTAAATACGTTTAAAGGTTATAATAAATGGTATTTGGGATTTTGGAGGGAAAATAATCCCGAAATATTATTACAATTTGATGGGTTAGATACCACGATCCCTGAAACCTATAGCGGGAAATACGGTAAGATATGGATAACATGGGGGAAATCAATTAAGACCGATAATATGAAGACCATAGACATATTTAAAGTTAATTTATATAACTTCAAAAAAGCATTGGAAAAACTAGGAAGACAACAAACTATACGGGTTACCATCAAGTGATGATCCTAAACTTCCCCTTAGGGTTTCAGCTTTAAAGATGGGATACCTTATCATCAACTTGATCATCACGACCAAGCATTTTTGAATGGTGCAACCTAGATTTCCCTGTCAAAGTCATCATCAGCGTTTTCATGGCTGATGGATGGGGACCTGACCCTAGCATTCAGGAAAAATGAAGCTTTGAAGGCTGGACTGGTTGAAGAAGCAAGGAAGTGGAATGAGAATAGAATGGATCTAGGCTGGTTCATACTTACAAGGCTAAGCCCAATACCGGACCCGAGAATGATATGCTACACTAGGTTCCCAACCTATGGAGCTAGATATGTGAGTGAAAACTACCTCCCCTCAGCAATTGCAGGGGCAATCCCAATCCTAGCAACCATTGGGATCGTTGGAGCATCAACATTCAAGCTTTAAGCCAAACCATAAAGCCATAATATAATTACATTATATAATGTAATTATAATATGCCAAATCATAAAGGGAAAAATTAATGTTTGTATTGTGTTTGCCACTGCAATTGCTGAACCTTCACTTCCAGTAGGCTTACCCTTTTCTCAAGCTTCTCAATTGCCTCTCTCAACTGGTCG
>NZ_JANGFQ010000070.1:0-7629 GCF_024707025.1 Candidatus Culexarchaeum yellowstonense | reverse complement strand
TTTTAAGTTTTCCCGTTATGAATTAGTTTTGGTGTATGAAATTTGGATTTGGACTTCTTGGCTGGACAGATGATTATGATGGGATTTAAGGGGTATGAATTGGATTCTGAGCTTATGGATGTTTTGAGGAGGGTTAAGCCATGCGGCTTAGTCTTATTTCAGAGGAATATTAGGGGGTTGACCCATGTTAAGAGGCTTATAGGTGAAATTCAAGATTACGCTTCAAATATCGGTTTACCAAAACTCCTCGTAGCCTTGGATCATGAGGGGGGTGTGGTTTTCAGGTCTGAGAGACTTACTCCACTACCAAGTGCCATGGCCCTTGGAGCTTCAGGGGATCCATCCAATGTGGAGTGTGTAGCTAGGATTGCTGGTGAAGAGCTTAAGGCTTTGGGTTTCAATGTGAATTTCGCCCCAGTTGCAGATTTGAATACTAATCCCAGGAATCCAGTTATAGGTTTAAGGTCTTTTGGTGATGATCCCGATGCAGTTTCTGTTATGGTTTCAAAGTATGTTTCCACATTGCAATCCATTGGGGTTATGGCTACGGCTAAACATTTCCCAGGTCATGGCGATACATCCATAGATTCACATATAGATCTCCCAAAAGTTGATGCTGATCTTGATTTGCTTATGGCTAGGGAGCTTAAACCATTTAAGGCTGCCATAGATGCTGATGTGGCTCTAATAATGACTTCCCATGTATCCTTCCCAAAGATTGATGAAACCGGTCTCCCTGCAACTCTATCTAAGAAGATTTTGAGGGATATTTTGAGGGGGCTTCTCAAGTTTAATGGTCTCATAATTTCAGATGCCCTTGAAATGAAGGCTATTAGTGGTAGGTTTGATGTTGGGGAAGTTGCATTTCATGGTTTAAATGCTGGATTAAACGTCTTCCTAAGATGTGATGATTATGATTCTGTTTTCGAATTGAAGGATGCAATAATTAAGTGCATTAAGAGTGGTAGGGTTGATCAAAGCGTCCTTTATGATTCTTATGCTAAGATTGAGGCTGTTAGGGGTAGGATTAAGTCTGCTTTAAATCTTCATCCACCAGTCAAGCTTTCACAATCCCTTTTCAGGAGGAATAGGGTGGCATCTAGGGATATATCCTTAAACGCCATAACTCTAGTTAATGGTGAAGCCTTTAAGCCCATTAAGGATTTGAATTCCATAGTTATTTTGATTCCAAAACCTCTTGAACGATTCCTCTCCAAATTCGATTGTGATGTTGTTGGTATGGTTGTGGGTGAGTTTGGAAGTTATGTGGAGAACATTGTCTTATACTTTTATGATGAGAGCTCCCCCATTGATGATATTTTGGAGGCTTCCCGAAACGTTGATGGAGTCATATTCTTCACATATAATGCCATATTCAACGATTTCCAGATGAATTTGTATAGGATTGTTAGGGATAGAGTTTCTGCGATTGTTGTTGCTGGTTTGCCGTATGATGTTGAGCTCATTGGTGATTCTAAGCCAATCCTATTAACCTACGGTTTGAATCCACCCTCACTTTCAGCTCTCGTGGATGTTTTATGTGGTTTTGAGGGGGCTCGTGGGAAGCTTCCAGTTAAGCTTAGACATCATGCTTCTGGTTAGTAGATGTGGTAATTCTCCTTCTCATATGCGTATTTTATGAGTTCCCCCTCCAGTTCATCCACTATGCTCCATGGATCTCCACCTTCATCTATCCCCCTCCTAACCCTATCATCCCCAACGAGCATATCTATCCAGTATCCCCCCTTAACCTTCCTCCACCTAAACTTGTCTGGATATAGCCTTTTAACCGTGCTTATTACTTGTATTCCTGTTAGGAATGGTCTGAATGATTCTCTGTCTGTTATGTGTATTTCCACTCCACTGCATATTTTGCCAGCATACTTCCCCCTCCAAGGCTTGAATGCCACTGGTCTGAATCCAACTCCAGTTAATCCAACCCTATTTAGTTCTTCGGCGAGCTTCTTCCCCTTAATCCATGGGGCTCCAATTATTTGGAATGGTTTTGCAGTCCCCCTCCCCTCAGATATGTTTGTCCCCTCTATTAGGCATGTTCCAACATACACTTGTGTTGTTTCATGTGTTGGCATGTTTGGGGATGTATACATCCATGGTAGCCCTGTTTGATCGAACCATAGGCTTCTATTCCACCCTTCCATGGCTACAACTTTAACTTCAGCCTTTAAATTGTATTTCTCATTTAGGTATGTGGCTAATTCACCTATCGTCAATCCATATCTCACTGGTATTTCCGCTATTCCAATGGGTGACTTGTATTGTGTTTTCAGTATGGCTCCCTCAACTATCTCCCCTGTTAGTGGGTTTGGTCTATCCAGCACTATTATTGGTTTTGAGTATTCCCCACATGCTTCTATGCAGTGGTATAGTGTGGATATGTATGTGTACCATCTTACACCAACATCTTGTAGATCGAACATCAATGCATCCACATCTTCCAAATCGGTTTTATTCGGCTTTAAACTCTCACCATATATGCTTTTCAATTCCACATCGTATTCCTCATCCCTCTCTTCACATGCATCAACAAGTTTGAATCCATGTTCTGGTGTGAGAACCCTCTTAACTTTGCATTTCCCCTTAACCCTAGCTTCATCTATTATGTGTGTGAATTGTGGTGTCATGCTCGATTGGTTTGCCACTATGGCTACACTTCCACCCCTCACATCCTTAAACTCTTCCTCTGCATAAACTTCCAATCCAACCTTAACTCTTCCCACCCCTCTTCGCCTCCGCAATTTCTATTGCCTTTGACGGTATCCCCCCAGCTTCTTTAAGTAGCTCTTTTGCTTTCTCAGCATTTAAGCCTGTCTTAGCCATTATTATTGCCAATGTAACGTTCCCTCCAGCTTCAATGAGCTTTTCCCCTGCCTCCTCATATGATACTCCAGCTTCCTCCATTATTATCCTCTTGGCTCTCTCCCTAAGCTTCTCACTGGCTGGTGTAAGGTTTATCATTAATCCACTTTTCACCCTTCCAAGCTTCATCATCGTAGCCGTGCTCATCATGGTTAATATAACCTTCTGTGCAGTTGCAGCCTTCATCCTAGTGGATCCAGTAACTATTTCTGGCCCTGTTTCTGGGGCTATTAGTATATCCGCATGTTTCACTATCTCCCCCCTCCTATTGCTGGTTATGGCTATGGTTTTTGCTCCAACTTCCTTTGCATATTTTAATGCTGATATGACGAATGGTGTTCTCCCACTGGCACTTATCCCCACCACTACGTCACCGCAATTCAATCTTCTGGCTTTAAGTTCCCTTATAGCCATTTCCGAGTCGTCTTCAGCCCCCTCCACTGGTCTAAATACTGCTCCAGGTCCACCTGCAATTATTGCTTCCACCATTTCTGGTCCAACGTTGAATGTTGGTAGGAGTTCAGCTGCATCCATTACTGCCAGTCTACCACTTGTTCCAGCTCCAACATATATTAGTTTCCCACCTTTTGATAATGCTTCAACGATGGTTTCAACGGCTTTCGCTATGTTTTCCAGTTCCCTTGAAACTGCTTCTATGGCCCTCTTATCCTCTTCATTTATCCTCTTCAATATCTCTATTGTGGGTTGCTCCTCCAATTTTACATTCAAATTTATCCTAGCTTCAGTGGGAGCTTCCTTCAATTCTTCGAAAATCCTTCTTTCATGCATTCGCCCACCCCTCAATATTCCTAATAACTTCCTCATTTACTTTTAATCCAGCTTCTTCTATTGCCATTAATATTGCTCCAGCAACCCCCCTATAACTGCATTTACATATCTTTACATTTGGGTATTCTGATTCCACGTATCCTCTTATTGCATCAATTAGTTTACTTGAAGTTTTGAATACTCCACCTGAACAGTATACTTCGCATTTGTTTACTCCACTCCTCTTTATCAGTATCTTTATTAGCCTTGCAAGTTCCCATGCTGCTTCCATCATTATCTCACTAGCCTCTTCATCCCCCTCCTCGAAGGCTTTAGCCACATCCTCAGCTATCTTCGCTATTTCCACAATTCCCATTCCACCATAAACCTTCTCCACAATCTTTTGCGGTTTATCGGCATTCAATTTCCCCATGATCTTTAAGGCTAGGTTTGTAGGCTGTTTACCCTCATCATACCCCCTTAATATTTTGCTTATGGCTTTCCTAGCTATCCAGAATCCACTCCCCTCATCCCCAAGTAGGTATCCCCATCCTCCAGCTCTTAGTGGTTTACCATTAACTTCCATGTATGCTATGGATCCAGTTCCACATATTAGTATCATCTTCTCCCCCTCCCCTCTCGGTGTGGCTTTGTATGCTATTTTTGCATCTGATGTTAGTATCACCTTCTCGGCATAATCCTCCTTCAAGGCATTCATTATCAGCTCCCTATTCCTCTCATTTTCCAGTCCAGCTGCCCCTATAACGCACACCTTTGCTTTCCCCTCCAACTTAACTGCTTCTAAAGCTTCCAGCAAATTCCTCTTTGCTTCTTCGAATCCCACTGCATTTATGTTTATGCTTCCGGAGGTATGCCTCTTCACTAGCTTCCCATTTATTAGTGTTGAAGCTGCTTCTGTTTTGCTTCCTCCACCGTCAACTCCAATAACGTACATCAATCCCACTCATCCACACTATTCTTATCGTAACCTTTCAAAATTAATTGTTTTCCCCACTATTTTGGAAAAGTTAATATTTCATGGATTCCACATTTTTAGTGGTGTCTATTTGAGGATTATTCCAGATGATTATGTGGATGAGGTTAAGGGGATTCTCAGCGGATTAAGGGATAATGTTAGGGTTTTATTGTTTACTCAGAGGTATAAGTGTGCTGGTTGTAGGGAGGCTGAAGCCCTACTTCAAGATTTATCGGAATTATCCAGTAAGATTGTTTTGGAGAAGTATGTTTATGAGGATTCTAGGGGGAAGTTTAATGAGTACAATGTAACCTATGTTCCCACGATAATAGTGGTTTCACCGCAAACTGGTGGTATGGCTAGGTTTCTAGGAGTCCCATTGGGTTATGAGTTTTCAAGTTTACTTGAAGATTTAATTCATGCATCCACTGGGGAAACCCATCTTCCAAAATCGGTTGTTCGGGCTGTGGGTGAAGTGAATGTGGATGTCGATGTTAAGGTTTTCGTAACCCTCTCATGTCCATACTGCCCCATGGCTGTGGGCGTCGCCCACTCCTTCTCGCTAATAAATCCGAAGATTAAGAGTGAAATGATAGATGCATCCCTATTCCCAAACCTTGCATTGAAGTATTCCGTTTCAGCAGTTCCAAAGACTGTTATAAATGATTCCATTGAGATTGTGGGGGCTTACCCCCCTGAAGCCTTATTGCAGAAGATACTTGAGGCTGTTAAGCGTAGGTAGATGCCTCGCCCAATTTAATGGTTTAACCATACCTTTATTTATTTATGAATCCATCAATTCTATTGGTGATTGTTTTATGGTTAAATATGATTTGGTTTTGAAGGGTGGATTCGTTGTGGATCCTAAGAATGGTTTGGAGGATTACATGGATATAGGGGTTTCCCGTGGCGTTGTGGTTGAATTGGATTCAGATATTGACCCTAGATATGCAGCTGAGGTTTTGGATGTATCTGATAGGATAGTTTTCCCTGGGGTTATAGATTCACATACCCATATTGGTAGGATGGGGCATAGGATGATGGCTAAGGTTGGGGTTGTAACTGCCATAGATATGTCTGCATCCATGGAGTCCATAGCTATGAATATGAGGAATTATGGTGCTGGATTGAATGTTGGAACAGTTACCAATATTAGGAACTATCATCCTAAGGCTGGTGAAACTCTTGGCACCAGCGAGATTAGGGATGCAATTTCAAAGGCTATGGGTGAAGGATCCCTTGGAATAAAGATTACTGGTGGACACAACCCCTTCACACCTGAAACTACCGCTGAGATTATAAGTGAATGTAATGAGGCTGGATGCTACATAGCCTTCCATGTTGGTACAACTAGGACTGGTAGTGATTTGAATGGATTCTTGGAGGCTTTAGATTTGGCTGGAGGTAATGGTCTCCACATAGCCCACGTTAACAGTTATTGTAGGGGGCTTATTGAAGATCCTGTTTATGAAGCTTTGAAGGCAATTTCAGCCTTGAAGGGTAGGAAGAGGATTGCCTCAGAATCATATTTGGCATTGATAAATGGCACCAGCGGTTTATGTGTTGGTGATGTTCCAGCCAGCCATGTTACTAGGAATTGTTTGAAGATGAGGGGGTATCCCGTATCCAAGGCTGGATTGGAGAAGGCCATAAGGGATGGATACGCCCATGTTAGGGTTGAGGCTGGCGGTGAATCGGTACTCGTTACAGGTGAGGAGGGGGTTAGATTGTGGCTTGAAGCTGGAACTGATATTGGCATAAGCTTCCCGGTAAATGATCCTGAAGCTCAAATAGTTTTGGCCACTGCTAAGGATGGTGGGAAGTTTGTCGTTGACGCCATTAGCACTGATGGTGGGGATATACCTAGAAATGTCCAGGTGGAGTATGGGATGCTCCTAGTAAAGTTTGGTGCTCTTAGTTTGAGGGATTTAGCCGTTAAACTATCATTGAATCCTGCCATGATGTTTGGTTTGGAGGGGAAGGGGCATCTTGGGGTTGGAGCCGATGCAGATATAACCGTCATAGACCCATTGACTGGAACTGCATGTATGGGTATTTCTGGGGGGAGGGTTATAATGGTGGACGGTGTGGTTGTGGGTTCTGGCGGTAGGATTATAACCACTGAGCATGGCTTAGATAATGTTAAGAAGTATGGTTTTGAATGTAAAGTTGCAGATCTATCGAAGGCTAAGATATATTCTGGGGTGATATATGGTGGTTAATGTCGATGTCCACTTGCAATTCATACCTGGAGTAGGATTTATGGCTAGGAACAGTCAGAATCAAGTTGTATTGATGAAGGCTCCAATACCAGATATTCCACCTGCAGGTCCAAGCCCAATGGAGCTTCTACTAATGGCTTTAGCTGGATGTACAGGCTACGATGTCCTCTCAATACTTTTCAAGATGAGGCAGAAGGTTGAATCCTTCGAGATTCATGTTAGTGGGGTTAGGAGGGATGAGGATCCACGGGTATACACATATGTGGATTTAAAGTATATTGTCCGTGGAGATGTGGATGAGAAGAAGCTTTCAGAAGCCATTAAGCTCTCCATGGAGAAGTATTGCTCCGTCTCAGCTATGCTTAGGGATGGCGGTGTAAAGATAAATGTTTCCCATGAAATTCATAGAGCTTCAAATTGAGATAAATTTTTACAGTTGAACTTTCAAAATATTTTTGGGTTAGCCGGGTGGTGTAGCGGCCAAGCATGACGGGCTCTGGCCCCGTCGACGGGAGTTCGAATCTCCCCCCGGCTACCATAAATTTAAATCATAGATTTCTAATTTTATGCAGCCTATTCCTCTCCACGTATAGGTCTATCTTCCCATCCTCTAATACTGTGAATTCCACTGGTTGTTTTACACCATTGGACCATATGTAGAATTTCAGTGTTTCAAGGTTATCGTCGCATGGTATTAGTGGTGTTGACATGTCTGTCCATTCATCCTTCTGCTCCATGTATAGCATTCCACCCCTTGAAACCACATTTACCCTTATAGCTCCACCA